>JASEHY010000200.1 GCA_030018555.1 Planctomycetota bacterium | reverse complement strand
CCCGCCCGTCCCTCTCCCGAAGGCTTTCGGGACAGAGGGATAGGGGCGTGTTTAGACGAGGATATTATTCTTCGTTGCGCATCTGGTGCATAAACCTTGTTCGGTCAGCCCCACAATCTTTACTTCGTAACCTGTCCGCTCTATTAACTTGTTGTCACACTGAAAACAAAAGGTGTCTGTCCCCTCCCCTCCAGGTCCGACATTGCCGATATAAACAAAATATAGATGTTTCCTGGCGATGTGATATGCTTTTATAAGCGTTTCTACCGGTGTGGGCGGATTGGTTAATTTATACGCGGGGAAATAGGCAGAGAAATGTAAGGGAGTATCCTTCCCTAAGTTATGCTCTACCCATTTAGCCATCTCCTCACATTCTTCTATTGTGTCGTTTTCATTTGGTATAATCAGATTGGTTATCTCAATAAACACCCCTTCTTGTCTTGATAATTTTGCGGTTTCTAATACCGGCTGTAATTCTGCCTTACACAATCTGTGATAGAAATCTTCTTTTATACTCTTGAGGTCTATATTCATTGCGGAGATATAAGGCAGTAACTCCATCAGAGGTTCTCTGTTAATATAGCCGTTTGTTACCAGAACATTTATTAAGCCGGCAGATTTGGCAAGTTTTGCGGTTTCCAGAATATACTCATACCAGATGAGTGGCTCATTATAAGTATAGGCAAGAAATCTGGTGCGGTAACGCCCTGTCAATTTGATAATCTCTTCAGGTGCGATTTCTTCCCGCCCTCTGGGGCGAGGTTCCCGCCCATTGTCGGGACGAGGCTCGCCTTCGGCGGCGCCAAAGGCGACAGAAGGGCTATCCTCTTGAGAAATAGACCAGTTCTGGCAGAAGAGACAACCTAAATTACAGCCGTTTGTGCCTATTGATAGAATCCTTTCTCCCGGATAGAAGTGATAGAGTGGCTTTTTCTCCATCGGGTCAAGGTTAAGAGAGACGACCTTACCATAATTAAGAGAATAGAGAATGCCATCTACATTTTTACGCTGACGGCAGATGCCGATTTTACCGGGCGCAATCCGGCATTGATGCGGGCAGAGAAGACACCTCGCTTTTTTATCTTCTGATGGCTGGTAATACAGGGCTTTATGCATAGAAAGAGAATTGTCAAATATGGTCAAGTATAGTTAACCATCCTTGACTACTTCTTGACGCTTTCCTGACGCTTTTCTTGAACGAAGTGTTGAGCCGATACTGCGGCGCGGGCGCCATCAGCACAAGCAGTGATAATCTGTCTTAAAGTATTACTCCTGACATCACCCGCTGCAAATATGCCCTCAATAGAAGTTCGCATCTGGCTATCTGTTATAATATATCCATCTGCGTCCAATTCTACCCCAGCCCCCCACCTTTGAGTCAGGAATGCTGTTTCGGGCTTAAAGCCGATACAAACAAAGATACCATCAGTTTTTAATTCTCTCTCTGTATTATCAATCAGGTTCTTGAGGATAACCTTCTCTATCTTTGTTCCACCCTCTCCGCCAAAGGCGCCCCTATCCCTCTGACGGGATCCCGTGAGGGACGGGGCGACCGTAGGGTCGGATCCGCCTCCGGCGGAAATTTTAGTAATAACTGAATTCCATACGAACTCTATTTTCGGATTTGCCTTTGCCCTTGCCTCCAGGATACCGCCTGCTCTGAGACGGTCTCTGCGATGAACCAGATAGACCTTCCTGACGAATCTGGTCAGAAATAAGGACTCTTCTACGGCTGAATCTCCTCCGCCGACCACAGTAACTTCTTTATCCCTGAAAAGAGGACCATCACAGGTTGCACAATAAGAAATTCCCCTGCCCAAGAACATATCTTCTTTTTCTACTCCTAATTTACGGTAAGTTGTGCCGGTAGCAATAATGACACTGAGGGACTGATAAGTATTTGTTCTGGTCTTAATATGGAAGGCGGTTTTGTTCTCGTGCAGGGTGATACTGATAACTTCTTCAGAAAGTATCTCAAGGCCGAATTGTCTCGCCTGTTTTTCCATTTGCTGCATCAAGTCATACCCTGATATGCCGTCTGGAAAACCGGGGTAATTTTCAACCTTGCTGGTCGTAATTACCAGACCACCCGGCGATATTTTCTCCAGTAGCAATGTCTTGAGCAATGCCCTTGAGGCATAAATACCAGCAGACAGACCTGCCGGACCACCACCGATAATCGCAATATCGTATAACATATAAACTAAAAACTAAAAGAGTAAAACGAAAAACTATAACTTAAAACTGCGAGGTGTTCTACCTTTTACCTTTTAATGTAAGGATACTGGCGCCTAATATATTGGATAACTCTATAGTTTCCTGAAGCAATTTGTCTACTTTATCTTTTGGAACGTCAGTAGCGTCTCTGATAAGGCACAACCAGAACTTACTCTCATTAGCCGATTTTAATGAATATGAAAAGAAGTTGGTAAAATCCTTTTTAGAACTGCTTGCTTGCGCCTCTATAATATTAGCCCCGATAGAAGTTCCACTCCTTAGAAGTTGACGTTTGAGTTCCTGAGAAATTATATCATTCGGGCAATCCCTCAAGAATCTTATAAGGTCTAATGCATAATGATACGCCCTTTTCTTTAAATCGGATTTAGGATTTGAACCGTGGTTTTGCATTTTTCGTTTTACGTTTGGAGTTTACTCCGATTAACATCAGGACTTCTTATACAACGGCGACATCTCTCGTAATCTGTTTATTACTGTTACCAGAGTTTTCAGGGTAAAATCTATTTCTTCTGCGGTAGTTTCTCTGCCGAGAGAGAACCTGATAGAGCCGTGAGCAATCTCCGCCGGCACTCCCATAGCGGCTAAGACATGTGATGGCTCTAAACTCTCAGAAGTGCAGGCAGAACCTGAGGAAACACAGATGCCATAAGTATCTAAATTCAAGAGAATAGATTCGCCTTCCACATATTTGAAGGCGACATTTAAGATGTTGGGCAGGCGATTCTGGAGATGTCCCAAAATCTTCACCTCATCTATCG
>JASEHY010000001.1 GCA_030018555.1 Planctomycetota bacterium | reverse complement strand
TATCAGTATAAAGGATTACTTTTGCCGAGTAAGAAAGAAAAATAAGACCAAGGGAAGACCGTCTAAAGAAGAAATGGTATTATCGGCAGTTACTTCTTATAATTTAGACAAAATGAAACCCCTATTCCGAAAAATGCACAAAGATATAATGCTATACGGAACAGGAATAATGAAAGTAAAATGCCCCTGACCCCTCGGATGAATAGGATTGTGGAGGGAGACGCTCTGGAAGTGTTAAAGACTATGCCAGATGAAAGTATTGACTTAATTCTTACTGATCCACCATATAATATTAGTCAAGAAGGAAAAGCCATATATCGTGATATAAAAAAATACCGTTGGAAAAGAAGGACTAATATAGGGTTGGATTTTGGAGAATGGGACAGAAAATGGAAAAATGATAAAGAATATTTTGATTGGGTTGCTTTATGGTTTAAAGAATGCTGTCGTGTTTTAAAAGAAGGAGCATGGATTTATATATTTTTTGATAAACAAAAAACAGGGTTATTTGATTTAATGCTCGCTCCTGCGAATAATATAAAGTCTCGCTGCATTTATGTCTGGGCGAAAACTAATCCTGTCCCTTCTTTTCGGAAAGTAAATTGGAATAGTGCGACAGAACATATCTGGGTCGGCAGCAAAGGTAAGAGTAAATTAAAGAATTTTAAACACCAAAAATATATGTCTAACTATTTCTTAAGCCCAAATGCTTCGGCATATAAAGAAACTGAACATCCCACCGAAAAACCTTTGAAACTTATGCGACATTTAATAGAAGTTAATAGTAATCCAGGCGATACTATAATGGATATTTTTATGGGCTCAGGAACAACGGGAGTTGCCTGTAAAGAGCTGGGCAGAAACTTTATCGGCATAGAATTATCCCCAAAATACTGCGAGATTGCGGAGAGAAGAATCGCTAATACGGTTACGGAGATGTTTGTTTAAACAAAAGGAGACCCTATGGATATTATAAAACAGGCAGAGGAGATATTGCAGGAAAAAGCCATTAACGATAAATGCGATGAAGCAATAAAGAATTGTGATGAGGCGATTAAAGAACTTATCAGGGTAAGGGCCTGGCTTATTGAGTATAGAAATAAGGAGTAAACTTGCAGATAGTTAAATGCTCAAAAAAACAATTTACGGAATATCAAGAGAGCTTTGATTTAACCATTAGTTCTAAACTAATTATAGTATTTTTAGCCGATAAAGGCATAGGAAGGGATGAGTATGAATTTTTCAAGGGATTTCCGTTGATGTATAAAGATTTTGGCTTAAAAATTCTTTGTGATGTTTCCTGCTTAGGGAATAATCATAGAAAATGGGTAGAAAAGTTATATAAATCAATAAAGTCAATAAGTAGAGCCAATAAAGAAGTTTTAAAATAAACAAATGCACCGGTGCGTAGATTGCTATAACCTAAAAACCAAAAGAATGGACAGCGATGAAGTAACCGAGCGATTTGGAGATATTGGCCCTATATGGGAAAAGAAGCAAAAGAACGGCAAGGCACAGATAATCTGGTGCGTATACGGCAGGACTAATCATTTATACTATATTGAGCCGAGAAGGCCGAACAGAATACAGGTTGAAAAGTGCGAGAAGTTTATTTCCTTTTTTCCTGATACAGCTTTAATCCTGCCCGGAATATCTCAATGAGCTTTATCCCTTTTTTCTTTAGCTCCTGATATTGCTTTTCCTCTGCTTCGTTTAATGCCAGTGTGTGGTGCGCTTGTAACATTTTAGCCCCCTATTTTATTCTTTTATCGTTAATCTCCTAATAACTTCTAATGCGCCTTTTTTATAAACTGTGATACAGACTAATATCTCTAATCCATCATAAACAGCCCAGAACCTGCCGTATTTTTCAATTCTCATTTTTTTACTCCTTTCCTCAAAAAGTTTTTTACATTTCTGCTCCAGAAACGGTTTGTCCCATTATCATCTGGAGCGTTTACCGGGCAATAACGTCTTGAGATATATTCTATAAGGTCTACAGGCCGCCCTGCCTTTTCCCAGCGCTTACGCCCATTCTTGACGCTTTGCAGGCATATCTTGCGGGCATAGGCAATGTTAGAGTGTGTATTTATGCTCTTAATTCCATAGGGAAATTTGCGGCTGTTTTCCGCTTTGCCTATGGCCTCTACAATTTGGCTATCGCTATAATTGTGCCAGAGAGGCTCGGCAAAAGCAGGGGAGGCAAAGAAAAAAAAGATTAAGATAGTTATATTTTTTACCATTTCGCATATACCTCTGGCATTGAATAAGATTTAGTTTTTCCCGTCTTTGTAGTGGTTCGGACGAATACACAATCATATTTATTTTGTGAGTTGACTATTTTCTTTCGCGCCTCTTGATGATTTGAACATTCAAAACTTTCAATTTCTTTTCCGTGTCCATATTCTGCGCTAATCATTGTATATGTCATCTTATTTTCTCCCTGTGCCGCTCATCGGTGCGGCTGACCGTGGGTTTTTTGTGGTTTGATTATAGTCACTGCCTGTGCGGGTATGCGATACACCGTCAGGTATCCCTCACCATCGCGCCCTGCGAACTCGTCAGGATACATCTCAGCTGAGACGATCCCCCATACCCAGATGCCTGAGCCGCACCAACGCTCAGCCATTCGCTGGGCCTCCGCTAACTCTGTATGCACCGATATCCCATCCGCCGCGGTAGGATGGCCGCCGTAATCCTCGTCCCAGATGCGCGCTCTATCAGGTTTCGGAGCAATATCTTGGCCATCCCACTGCCGTCGCATTACATGATATATTCTTATTTTTTCCATCTTATTTCTCTCTCTCCCACCTATGTAAAGTATACCATAACATACCACGGTGTCAAGGATTATTTTTATTTATTTTTTGACAGCGACGAGAAAAGAGGAAAAAAAGATTTATGGATAACAAGGCAATCCGGACAAGAACAAAAAACCAGATAACAGCTTGACAAGATAATAAAATGTGGTATATTAGAGGTGAAAAAAATCAGCGCGCTGGCTGGGCTAAAAAACAGGGCAATAGCCGCAATAAGCAGCGGCTGATGCGCGTCGCCATAAGCACAGCGCCCCTGATAATCTCTACGGTATACCATCGCAGAGCGGATTAGCCCGTAAGCTAACTATTATTTTTCGCCACCCCTCAATTGTGGCGAACTATATCATCATCAATAAAAATATATGCCGGTAACGATAAACCCAATAAGGAAGGCAAGAGTTAAAGAAAGTCTATTGCGCGGTATATCTATAAGACAGTCCTTAAAAAACGCCGGTTACTCCGAGAAGGTAGCGGATGGGCACTGCGATGCCAATTTTCCTGTGGTAAAATGTTGCTTGAAAGAAATAGAGACAGAATTAAAGTTAGCCGATGTAACGCCACAATGGTTATTGACGGAGTTTCGTAGTGCTTGCGCATTGGCCAGAGAAAATAAAGATGCTTCAGCATTGAATGCTTGTCTCGTCTCAATCGCTAAATTTATCTGCGGTATTGCAGAAGCCCATAAAATCGTCCTTACCGACGAGGAAAAAGAAGAAATGAGCCGTATTCGGGGATTGCTAAATACTCGCATAACTATGCCAATAGACATAACACAAGATGTAGTATTGGACAGCGAAAAAGAAAGGTCTCCGACGCTGTGTAGTTAACATAAAATATATTATACGAAGTGCCTCTATTTTGCGTTCTAATAGGGTAAGGCTCAACGGCAATTTTGGGCATAGCAAAGGCTACTTCATAGAGATAACGCAACCTTGACGCTCTGGACGCACATAGCAGGTATTGCAGATAGGTAATAGATGACCGTAGAACAGTTTGAGGATTTGAGGCGCAGAATAGACGCTCTGCGCTTAGAGGTTGAACAGAGTAAGGATGAGGGAGTCTGGGGGAGGGGAGGGGTATATGTCTCTTCCCCCTCTCACCCCTTATATACCAAAAATTCAGAACCTAATTCCTAAAATAATTCCTAAAATGAATAAAATTTTTTCAGAAAAAAAATATAAATTTGAAGTATGAGTTTTCTTTTTTTAAAAGACGCTCTTTGTAAAATTATAGAGAACTACCAGTATAAGCGGGCAATCGCCTATATCCTCTTTGATTTAGATTTAATAATTATCTTAATTGCTATCCTTGTCATTTTTAAGGTTAAATGGTGGCTGAAAATGAGGGATAGGTGAATTGGAAGGAAGTTCTTTGGCAACAGTGCAAGCAAGCATACTACAGGGGCGGAGAGGTAAAGGTGGCATTCATCAAAAGAGGCCAAAGCAGGGTGATTTTAGTTTATCCGCTCACTCCAGAACCTATCAGATGCGATGAAGAAACGGTTGTTAGCGAAGAAGATTGAAATTATTGAGACAGATAAAAAAGAGCTACAAGGATTTTGCTTGAATAAAAAGTTTATGAATAAAATAGATAAAAATTGGCGTGAGAAACTATTTGAAAAAAATGAAGAAGATTAAAATACCTCTAGAAAAATGGCATCACCTGCTATATGCGTTTAAGTGCCACGAAAGAAAGTGCGATTGGAATAAAAATAATGATGAAATGAAGAACTGTAAAGAGTTACGAGAAGCATTTGAGGATATTGTTGGTAACGAAATAGAATATTTTACATAAACAGAAAAAGAATTTTTAGCAATTAAATAACCTTAAGGCTGAATACTAATTAAGGCGATACCTAATAGCGGGTTCTTCTGATACGCTATCAAGGGTCGCCTTTATTTATGAATAAACTCCGTCAATCAATAGAAGCTAAATGTCAACAGTGGGATGAAGCTATCCGTATGGCAAAATCCGAAACTGTGGCAGGGATACTTCTTCGGGATAAACGCCGCTGGCTTTGCAGGAATGACCTTTATTACCTTTGTTGCCTTACAGGAAATAAAGAGATTGAGCGGCTTCCGAGTGTGTTTAAAGATTTCTGCGATGAAGTAAGCCTTATGAATTGGCAGGTAGTAAGGCTTGGGCTTCATCCTCCTTCGGAGTTTATGCTTACACCAGAGGAGACGGAATTCGATGAACGAATACAACGGCTTTATCTTTGTCATAGAGGATTTTATAAAACGACCATAGTTATCAAGGTTCACTCCCTGCAACTCCTGCTGAATTTCCCCAATATCCGTATGGTGCTGGTGCATAACATACAGACTAACTCATCGGATAATCTGCAAGTCGTTAAAAGCTACTTCCTGAATACCCCGATTAAAACTCTTTTCCCCGAATGTATTCCCAAGTCTAAGGAATGGGGTAATCTGGGCGGGTTCTCATTAGCCAATAAAACTGATTTCAGCCGCTCGGAAGACAGTATAGAGGCCATAGGCGTAGGCACGGAAATCACCGGACGGCACTGGGACCTATCAAAGAAGGACGATATGGAACACCAGGATAGCGTTTCTACCAAAGAACAGCTAAGGAAGACAAGGGATTATGATGACAGGTTTAATGCTGGGCATTTTTCAAATCCGAAATATAAACTTCAGGATTATAGCGGGACAAGGTATCATTTTAACGACTTATATTCGGTGAAAAAAGACGATCCTGCTATAAAACTGATAGAAATACCCCTTGAAGACGGTTTAGGTAATCCGACGCATACCGAGAGATTTATACGAAGCGACATCGCTATTATAAAATCAGGATTAGCCCCCTGGGTATATAATTGCCAGCATCTTTTGAAACCTGAAGACCCAGCAAGAATGCAGTTTAAAAAAGAAATGATACAGTATTACACCGCCTTACCAAGAGAATGTAATTATTATCTTCTGGTTGATCCCGCAAGCCGCAAGAAAAAAAGAAGCGACTGGACAGTAATGGTGATTATCGGCTTGGTAAAATCCGATAATAGAATAAAGAAGTTTATCGCCGATGGATTAAGAGATAAACTTGACCCCAAACAGAGGGTTGATTTAGCGATTGCGCTGGCAAAGAAATGGAATATCAAATCCTGCGGATGGGAAGCGGTGGGATTTCAAGAGACGGACTGCTTTTATCTGGAGGAAACAAGGCGCAAAGAAAGGATGTTTTTTACCATAGAGGAGATTAGCTCATCTATGGTTTCCAAAGAGGACAGGATACGGAGTATAATTCCTGATTATGCTAATCATAACTGGTTCTGGCCGCAAAAGGGTGTAATTGAACGAATGAGTTTTACAGATAGCAGAAAGTATGACCTTACGACTGAAATGGAATTTGAGATGTTACAGTTTCCTTTGTGTGAACACGACGACCTTCTGGATACTATGACTTTTATAAACAGAATAAGCACGGTTGCCCCTGATGAGGTAAAGATTGTTGAAAGCAGAGATGAGATGACTTTCGGTGAATATTCAAAATTAAGGGATGAGCGATTGGCGGCCTCAAGAGCTAATCCCTGGGCTGTATTTGCGGGGAGAGGATGAAGAAACTATTTCTAACTACTATTTTATTACTATTTTCTGCTGTATTAGTATTTGCTGAAATCCCTATTTACTGCCCACATTGCAAAAGGCATTTATATAATTACCAGAAAGACGAGATTAAGGTTGGCGATGAATTAAAAGCCGAAGATTTTAAACCCGCAAGCGAAGATGTGCCGCAACCTAAAAATGAAGATGCGTTTGTATGCCCGATAGATAATTGCCCGATGAACCAATACGAGAGCTGGGCGTGGGAACAAAAAGCGCACCCGCCCGTATTTCATATCTGGGCGGTAAGCCTGCTTACTAAAGATAAGGAAGGTAATTGGCTCGGCGTGCCTTATAACATTACCATAGAAGATTGGGAAAGAAAATGAAACCTGAAGATATTAAACTGTGGTTTGCCAGGATACAGCGCTGTGAAGATTTGCAGGCGACCAAGACCAACGAGCGCAAGCAGATAATGAAATTATACACAGGAACATTCTTCGGCTCTCCCGTGCGAAGTGATACCGAAATCAGCGAAGTTAATTTTGTCTATGAATATATGCAGGTGTTAGTTTCCGCTATCTATGCCCGTAACCCGCATATCTTTTGCAGGACAAAAAACGCCCGCCTTGGCCAATTTGCTGAAACAATGGAATTAGCAATAAACCATTACTGGTATGAAAAGCAAGCCAAGAAGAAGATTAAACAGTCAATCATTGACGGTATCTTACAGCCTCCAGGATTTATAGAGATAGGGTATTTCCTCTTTACCGAAAAGTCAAAGGCGATAAAAACAATAGAAGCGGAATTTCCTGAATTAAAAGATGTAGGCAATGTTACAAAGACCGAAGAGGAACAGGGTATAGTTGATGAAACGATAAAAGAAGATGATGTGTTTTTAAGTCATTTATCGCCCTGGGATTTGCTTTTTCCCGACGGGTATCACGATATAAGGGAGTGTCCCTATCTGATTAAGAAGCAAGTCATTTCGCTTGATAAGATTTTGGCCAATCCGTCTTTTAAGAGCGTAAAAAATAGACTCCGCGGGCTAAGGATTTCCAATTCAGCGAAGATTAGCCCTGTTAGTGCCTACAATATGAAGGCTTTGCCGAGTGTAGGTGGAAACTATGAAGGTCAGGACGAAGAACTTGTAAAAATCACCCTTTACCATATCTTTGACAGGACTACGCATAAAAGAATTACCCTCGCCAAAAACTTTACCGAAGATTCTCTATATGACGGAGATTGGGATTATTTTATAGACGGATTCCCAATATATCCCTTAATCTTTAATGAGATACCCCGCTCCGATGAAGATTCTAATGCCTTCCCGCTTTCGGATATTGTGCCGATGATACCGCAGTTAAAAGAGATTTCCCTTATTTCCTCGGCAATGTTACGGCACAGGAAAAGGGCAGGGACATTGCTTTTGGGTAAAAGAGGAGCGGTAAGCGAACCTGATGCCTCTAAAATACAAAATGCAAGCGATGTTGACTTTATACTGCTTGATGATATTACTGAAAACGCTGTAAAGGGCTTTACTCCGCCAGCGCTTCCGCAGGATTTTTACAGGCTAAGGGAAATTATTCTTCAGGACTTAATCCGTAGAAGCGGGTATAACCAGCTTTTAGGAACTTCTGAGGGCATACAGACCGCTACCGAAAGCGAAAATGTCAGGGCAGGCGCATTACTTCGTCAGTCCGAGAAGGTAGATACTATTGAAGATTTTACGGTGATGATAGCCAAGGGTTTAGCGGGTATGATTTGGCAGTTTATACCAAGAGAAAGAGTTGCCGAGATTATTGGTGAAATGCCTACAGAGGAAATGTGGCCATCCCTGCCTGAAGATGTTGACGAAGCCCGTAGGATTGTGCAGAGAGAATTACTTTTCAGGATAGAGGCAGGTTCTACCCGTCCTGCAAAAGATGAAGCTGTGGAAAGAAAGCAATGGATGGATTTAATGGGAATTATTAAAGCGAACTTCCCCAACAGATTAAACGACTCTATTATCCTTCCACAGCTGCTTAAGAAGTTTGACTTTAAGGATATTGACAGAGCGGTTGTGGGTTATGACGAACAGGAAGTTCAAACGGCGCAAGAGGAAAATAAATTGCTTTTAAAGGGTATTCCCTGTATCCCAGGCCCCAACGAAAATAGTTTATTGCATTTACAGGTCCATAGCCAGGCATACCAATCTCTGGGGTTACAAATTACTCCGCAGATGGATGAGCATATTATGAAAACCAAACAGTATTATGAGATGAAAAATCCGCAGGTAATACCACAGAAAGGCGACAGCAAGATTGCCCCACAAACTACTGCCCCAGAACAAAGGCGGGGCGGGGTTACGGAGTTCGCCGACATAGTTGGAGGGGTAAGGAGTGCCCCTGGAGTAGGGGGTAATCGTGGGGGGATGTAATTGGCAGGAGAAAACTTTTAGTGTAGCGGTAAGTGAAACAAGGGTAGATTGTCTTTGCGTAGAGTGTAAGTCAGAAACGCAAGGTCAGTATAAATATAATGACGATATTCTCTGCAAGGAATGCTTTAACAAAAAGTCAGTTAAAAGCAGGGGTATCGGGTTATTCCATACCGACAAGGATTTATCGTATAATTTCACTACGGAATTATTTGGAAAACCGATAACAATACATTCAAAAGGTCAGTTTAAAAGTTTACTTAAACATCATAATTTAGCGGATGCTTCCATAAAAGAGTGTCATCAGGAAGCAAATTTTAGGAAAAGGTTAAATGCCGAAAGCGATATTATTAAGAGACGGGAAAGCGCAGAACGGATAATGGAAAAACATAGGGGCAGGTTGAAATTCAGGAGGTAACGATGGAAACGATGGAAGAGAATGGAAACGGAAAGATAGAAAAACCCGAAGCTCCGCAATTCAATCAGTTAATAAAGATATTTTTTAATGACAAAACAGGGGAATACGGATTTGAGACCAATGTTAGCAATGCGATAATCGGTTATGGAATGTTAGAGTTTGCGAAGAAGGGCGTGGATAATCATATTGCCAGAAAACAAGCGTCAGCAATTCAACCTGCAAGGGGTGGGATTTTAAATTTCGTAAGAGGTAAACAATGATGCGATTATCCGAAATAAATAGACATATTTCCTTAAGGCACGGGCAGGGGACTCCGCATAATATGGGGATAAAAACTACCCTTGAAAAAGTAGGACACGAGATAAAAGAAAATCCCCCGAAAATACTTGCACATACGAAAAAGAAATTTGGTAAGGCAAGGGCGGAGAAGCAGAGAAAAGCGATACTTTTGAGTAAAGCTCGTAAAGAGGGGGCTAAAATTCCTCTTAAAAAATAATAAGAAGGAGGGAGAAATGGCAAGCAATCCTAAAAGGGTGTCTAATCCTACGCAGATTAGCAGGGCGGGTGGGATTAAACAGGTGAAATCGGGAATAATTGAAGGCCCGACAGCTACTGAAGGAAATTTACAGCCGTATAACCGCAAAAAGAAATAAGACCACTCCGCAAGGAAGTCTTAAAAAGGAGAAAAATGCCAGACCAAGCTATAATGCAGTCTGAACAAAAGACCCAAAACCAATCTTGGTGGAATAACAAGACTCTTCCCTTTCCGTTTAACAATAGGGGAGAAGTTGTTGTTGTGCCTGAAACAAAATTTAAGATTAAGGTTGACGGGCAGGATTTAGAGGTAACGCAGGATGAGCTTATCATATTAGCGCAGCAGGGGAAAGATTATACCAAAAAATCCCAGTTACTTGCTGATGAAAGGAAAGCCCTCAAGGCGCAGGAAGAAAGAGTCGCGGGTATGAAAGCCATAGTTGATGAAATGGATGCAGACCCAAAACTCAAAGAGGCCTTGAACAAGGTTTATTCTGACCATAAGGCAGGAAGGGTTTCCAAGCCAGAAATAGCGGATAAAAACCTTAAGCTGATAGATAAACGCATTGCTGAAGCTTCTGACCCAGCAGTAAAGCAGGACTTGATGGAAATTAAGGAAATCATTACCGAGAACGCTAAAGAAATCGCTGAACAGATAGCGAATGAAAAAATCGCTAAAATTCAGGCAGAACTTACACTTTTAAAGAATGCCTCAACCGTGGGGCATAACGAAAAAGTGGAGGGACAGCTTTCAAAGTTAGAGGAAAAGTTTGGCGTAGATTTGATTAGCAAATACAGGGATGACA
The DNA here is from genome assembly GCA_030018555.1 of Planctomycetota bacterium. Classification (GTDB taxonomy): domain Bacteria; phylum Planctomycetota; class MHYJ01; order JACQXL01; family JACQXL01; genus Yes70-35. Next base: position 19,891 of record JASEHY010000001.1, on the reverse strand, counting down.
TTAAAGCAATGTCATTGAAGTATCCTAATCAGCCAGCGCAGAAACTTCTCTATCATTTCGCTGATGATTCCGAGATTGAAACTGCTATTGTCAATAACGCAAAGAAAAAAGAAAAAGAAGATTTGGACAGGAAGAAACGCAATGCCTCTCCGTCTGCTGGAGGTTCTTTTACCGCAAAGAGTGAATTGGTGAAAGATAAGGCAGGCAGAGTAACCGCAAGCAGTATTTTACAGCGGGTAAAAGAACGGCTTGGTAGGGCGTAAAATCTCACAAAATACTTCCTGTCATTTCTTCAAAACCAACAAAGGAGCTTTAAATGGCAGGAAATTTGAGCGTTACGAGGGAATTAATTTAGTTCCCTAAGCTAAGGGGAAGATATGTTTAGAGTAGGAAATATACCGTGGAATAAGGGTTTAAAAGCAAGTCAGGATATGCGGGTTAAACTTAATATCTTGAAGGGTTCTCAAACCTTTAGATCTAAAGGATATAAAACAAGATTGGGGATTAAGCATACTGAAGAAACGAAGCAAAAAATGAGTATGACAAGAAAATCCAAATCTTATCCTGCTTATTGGAAAGGTAAATATCTTTCTGAAGAAACTAAGAAAAAAATAAGTTTAAAGAAAAAAGGGGCGATTTTAAGCTTAGAACATAGGAAGGAAATTTCTTTAGGGCTTCAGAAGGCTGGCAGAAAAAGAATGGATAAAGAATACGGATGGACAAGGATGGATTATAGCTCTTGGCGTAAATCCGTGCGAGAAAGAGATAGATACCAATGCCAGATTTGCTTTTCTGATGACAAGGTTCTTGTTGCGCACCATATATTACCATTTAAGACTCATAGAGAACTTAGGTATGATGTTAAGAATGGGATAGTTTTGTGTAAAGGTTGTCACCAAGAACTGCATAGAACCTCTTTACTTATAAAAAAGGCGAAGAATTCGGGGAAACTCCAACTTTTTAGTAATTTATTAAAAGCTCTGGACAATCCCGAGCCGAACTTGGATAGCAATATCCTTGAAGGTGTAACGACTACCGGTGAGTCCCAAGCGGACAATAATCCTGGCACGAGCCTCGCCGCCGATAATAAGGCAAGAGATAGTCTGAGCCAGATAGCAATATCTGGAAGCAATATTTAAATAATATTGCGATAACAATACTGATCAAAGAATATTCTCAATCGTGGCAGACGAAGCGGAAGGGGTGTTATTTGATAACGCCTCAACCCGCACTTCGCTCTTATACCGCTTGAAGGCTCTTGGTTCTATAATCCGTACTGGAGGAAAACCTCACTTAAGATTTAACATCTTAAAGGAGCTTCCGACGGCGCAGGGTTATACTGACCTTGACCCATTGACGCCTGTAAGGGGCGATCCAGCAACAAGCTGTATATATGAGTGGAAGCAAATCGCGGTCCCCGTGCAGGTCAGCGGTCTTGATATGATTAAGACCCCTGAAGGCAATGAGATTGACCTCGTGGAGTTATTTCTGCAATCTGCGGAAATCGCAATGCGGGAAAGTATCGGTGGTTCATCGGAGGGTATTTTTTCTTCCGCTGATGAGACTAATCTGCGGGCGATTACAGGATTACAGAATATGCTTACCACTTCCACGACAACTGGAACAGTAGGTAATTTAAGCAGGGCGACATTAACCAAGTGGAGACATCAGTCGGGTAATGTTGCAAGCGCATTTACCACCAACGGCCTGAACATTATGAGGACATTGTTTCGCCAAGCCACAAGGTATGACGAGACAATTGATACTATTGTCCTCACAGGCGCGGCAATGGATAACTTTGAAAGGGCGTTGACTTCAACCTTTCAGGTTAATCTTCCGTTGATGGGCGTAGGCGCAGGCGACCAGGCAATGATTGATGCTGGCTTTGGTAATATTTCATACAAAGGCGCGTTGATTTTCGCTGATGATGCCTGTCCTGCCAATTTCGGATATTTCCTGAACGCAAAAAAGTATTTCCGCTTATTTGTGCGCGAAGGAAGAGATGCCGAGATAGGTGATTTTGTGAAATCCCAAACTAAGGACGATTTGGCAACTTATGTCCTCTGGGCGGGGAATGCCGTTATGACCAACCTTGGTCGTAATGGCACATTATTAAACGCAGATACTTGGAGCTAATAATGGAGGATAAGATGAAAAAATTATGTATGCTCATCGCTCTGTTATTCGCCGAAGTATTGGCGTTTAACGGAGTGTGTTTTGCCTGGGGTTCTGCAAGTGGCGATGGTTCTAATTATAGACAGTTGCAGGAAACCGCTGTTTTTTTTAATAATGGCGGTAATAGGCTTACCCACGGTGAAGCTGTTGTTCTTGATTTAAACGGAACGGGAGTAACCGCGGGAACTACACTTGGCGCGTATGTGGAAGATTTAGCTACAGCTGACAGCATATTAGTTGTCGGTTGCGTTAAGTATGCCGCAGATAACCAAACTCCGGTAGTAGTTGTTACGAAAGGGCCGATTGATGCGTTAGCGGCTGATTCTTCTGATGCAGTATCAAGCGGAACTGCTGTAGGAACTACTGCAAGCGGAACGATTGGTTCAATCGGTGGTGGCACTAATTTGGGAATTGCGCTTGAAGCGGGTTCAGGTTCAGATGATGATTATTTATTTATTTGGGTTGACCCCACTGGTGCTGATTAACAAAACAAGGGAGGGGACTAATCGTCCCCTCCCGATTTAATATGTGGATTGCGTTAATAGTTACCTTTATACTTTGTTCGGTAATTACTATTCCCAATACTGTGGATAATTTCTGGATGCCAAAAAATGCCGCATTTTCTATTTTTGGGTTTATACTTTTGGGGGTGAATTTTATTACCGATAAACAACGGCTGAATACTCTTAAAAACAAATGGATTGGTTTGGTATTGATTTATCTTATGTTATCTTTTGCATATCACTTTTATCTTCCTTTGGTTTTGGCAAAGAGCGGGGTGAAAGTAAATTGGAATATCTGGAATTATCTTCCGACGCTCAATATTATTCTTTCTATATTCTTAATTAAAGACCTTGTAGAGTATACTGATAATCTGGACAGGTGGGTAAAAATAGCAAAGGTTTTATGCTGGGTGGCGTTTGTCTTTAGCATTTATGCCTTATTGCAGAGGCTCGGATTAGACCAGATATTCACTAAAGACTTAAAGTGGCTTCACGGTAATAAGATGATTACTTTTATGGGTAATAGTATGAATACCGCTAATTTTGTAGCGATGATTTCTCCATTATGTTTGATGTTTAAGGATTTGAAATATAAGATTTTCTATGCGGCGATATTCTTATGTTTGGTTTTTATTGACAGCACGATGTCAATGGCGGCTTTTATCATCGGGCTTTTGGCATATTTAATAATGACTAAAAAAACAAGATTAGCGGTATTGATAATATGCGGCGTTATTCTTATTGGAATTACATTTTGTTATTTTAATCCTTCTTACCTACGGGCTTCGGGTAGGTTTGAACTATGGCGGATAACTTTAGATAATTGGATATTAAAACCTTTTACTGGACATGGATTAAATAGTTTCGCTGTCAAAAAATATGCAGACCATACATCTTCGGTAGCGTTATTTGCTGAGAGTGAGTTCTTACAGGTTCTTCACGATGGTGGGATATTTTTGTTTATTTTGGTTATGGGTTATCTTTGCGGATTGGCTAAGAAGATAATCCTGATAAAGAAGAATATGCTTAATATCGGGTATATCAGCGGTTTACTTTCTTATTTGATTATTTGCGTAACTAATTCGCCCTTGTGGTTAGCTCCTACTGCATTGGTAGGGATTATATATATATCAGCGCTTGAAGCGCAAACATTATAAGGAGAAATATGAAAGAAAAGAAAGTAATAAACATTGAGCGGGTAAATAAAGAGTTGGACGAGATTGCCGCATTGAAAAAGATTAAGGAAAACATTACTGAAGAAATCTCAAAACTTCAAATTACCTTAAGCAACCTTGAGGCGCAGAAACACAGCGCAGATGTAAAAAAGGAATATACGGATAAAGTTTCCGAGAACGAAACTTATAATAAGTTTGCCGCCGAAGAGAGAAAGATTGAGATAAAAAGAATTGAAGCCGAGAAGCGAATTGACACCGCCGAACTTATTGAGCGCAAAATCAACGATAGGGAACTGGAAGTTCAGCGCAGAGAACAAAAGACGATGGAGCTGGAAAGTAAAATATCCGAACTAAATAAGCAGAGGGCTAACTTTGAGATTTACAAAACATCTATAAACGACCAGTTGAATGAAGCGAAGATTACCATTGCCGAGGCGGGAGCAATGCTTGAGAAGATAGAAGCAGAAAAACAATCCCTTGTCGCCAGAGAGAAAGGAATAAAACAACAGGAGAAGTGGTGGAACGATAGGATTGGCGAACTTAACTCCGATATGCGGAAATTTGAAATTGAAAAAGAAAACTTTTTAGGATTGAAAAAGGAGGAGGCAAATGTCTAAGATTGAGGTAGATTTACAGAACTTATCAACCCTTGATGCGGAAATTAAGCTTAAGGAAAGCCGCAAAATAGCGTTAAATGCTGAATTAGAAACATTAGCCAAAGAGATAATCTCCGCTCAAGATAGAGCGAATAAAGAAATCGCACAGATGAAACAGAGTTGCGATGATGAGTGCCAAGAGAAAATCGTAAAAGTTAATAAATTGCTTAAGGAAGCGCAGGCCAAGTTAGCCCTTGTTGAACAGAGAGAAAAAGACTCTGAGGCAATTAGAGAACAAATGGCGAAGCTTCAGGAGACGGGAAAGTCAATATCCGATATGCAAAAAAGTGCGGATAAAGTAATAGCAACAGCTTCTGAAAAAGAACACAAGGCAAGCCTGCTTATTGAACAATACACAAAGAAGTTAGAAGAATTGAGTGAAAAACCAAAAGAAGAAAAACCTAAAGAAGAGAAACCGAAGAAAAAATAAAGAGACGCTATGCCAAGATTACAGTTCTCGACGATTTATACAAGGGTAGAATCCATCTCTAATGTTACAGGACAGCGAGCGCTGATTAAGGACTCTATTCAAATGGGGCTTGATAAGCTCACCGCCGCTGACCTGCCTTATTTAATGACCGAAGGGTTTATCGCTACTATCGCCCCTTATGAAACAGGAACGGTAACTGCGACTAATGCTTCAAAAACGATAACGGGAAGCGGAACGACTTTTACTGCCGCTATGGTAGGGCGCAAAATACGAATGGGCAGTGAAAACGCCTATTATCGTATTTCGGCGTTCGTATCTACTACTGAAGTAACCCTTGAGGCGGCATATCAGGGAACTACGGAAGCGGGGAAGACCTTTTCTATCTATAAGGATGAATACCGCCTACCCGCAGACTGCGATGTCTATAAAGTAATGCGCCAGATAGAAAATGGAATTGCTTTGGTAGGTATTGAGCCGACAGCGTTTGATATTTATGAACCTACCCCACAAAGTAAAGGAAGCCCTGATTTTGAGATTTTATCGGGGACTAAACTTGATACCTATACCACAGGAACATTATCGGGAACGGTTAATCTTTCTGTATTGACAGGCTCAAGCACTGTTTGGACAGGCGTGGAGGGATTAGGCAGAGGGAGCAGGATTACCATAGGAAGCAATGTTTATACCGTAAAATCCGTTGATAGCAATACGCAGATAACTATATATGAGAAACTCTCCGTTACCGTGTCGGCAGGAACTTCTTATACTATACACCTTGATAATTATATAATACAATTTTTCCCGATACCCGATGCCGCAGAAAACATTTATTTCCGCTATCAAAGAATACCTTTTCCCCTGATAAACGACGAAGATATTCCTGACCTTCCAGAAAAATACCACTATATCTTAATTACCGCAGGCCTTATCTGGGCGTGGATGACCAAAGATAAAGACGAGGCCACAAAGCAAGAGGCGATGTTTAACGCTCAAAAACAAGAGATGTGGGCGAGAATTGGAAATATATCAAGAAGCTTGTCTTTTCCAAGACGCTCTCAAGATGATATTGCGATGAACCGCAGGAGATACAATTTGCCTGCGGATTATGGTGTGCCGATTTCTTATAACCGATGAAGAAAATACTTTCATTATTACTTTCTTTCTTCTTGATTACCTGTAATGCCTTTGCGGAAGTTAAATGGGTAAAGGCATCATTTTTTAATAACAATGGCGGGATGAATGATGCTTTTAGCCCTATAGCTATAGAGGATAACGAAGCCAGCGATTTGCAGAATGTAGTTTTTACTACTTCTGGTAATTGGAAAACAAGAGGTGGTTCGGCAAAGTTGAACTCTACGACGCTTGGGGCTTCGGTCATCTGCACAGGAATAAAGTATTACAAACCTACCTCTGGAACAAAATATCTTATAGGAGTATTTGACGATGACAAAATCCGCAAGATGGATTATCAGGTGGGCGGCGGTCCAGACGGAACTTGGGACGATATTACAGGCAGTCTTTCTTTTGCAATTACAGGTAACAATCTTTCTTCGTTTGCTATTGGCGAAGATACGCTTATTATTGAGGATGGGCTTAATACTACTGCGCCTTATAAATGGACAGGTTCAGGCAATGCTGTCGCACTTTCGGGTTCTCCGCCTAACGCTACATTGGTTGCGTATCATAAGCGGATGGGTTTTGCCGCAGGGAATAATACAAATCCTTCCACGCTTTATTTTACCGATGTCGGGAACATAGAAAATTGGACTACAGGATTAAGTGGAAATGTTAGTATTGAAACGAACGATGGTTCTGTTATCAGGGCTATTGTTCCAGGGTTTGACGCCCTCTACATCTGGAAAGATTATTCTATCTGGAGATTATCAGGAGATGATAAAGATACTTTTCAACTCCAGAGGATGATTTCTAATGTAGGAACATTATCTCCGAAAAGTATTTCAAGGATAGGAAATGATTTCTTTTTTGTTTCATCACAAGGCGATATTTATATTTATGACGGAGCTATCGGTATAAAACTTATCTCTACAAAGATACAAGGAACTATTGATGGAGCGAACTTTAACCGTTTTCAATACGTTGTAGGAGAACTCTTTGACAAAGATTATTATCTTGCCTTTTCTACATCAAGCAATGAAACTCATAATCGTATCTTATCTTTTGATACCTTTCACCTTGCTTGGACGAAATTCGTGGGAATAAACGCTAACGTTATCGCCGTTGCCGATGATGGCACAGGCAAGGATATGCTTGTTTTCGGGGATTACGGAGGATTTGTTTATAAGTATCCTTCGGGAACTAATGACGCAGGGACAGCGATAGAGACAATTTATACAACTAAACAGTTTTATTTCCCCGAATTATCACCACAAAAGGACTGGAAATTGCTCAAGGTTTTCGCTAACCAGAAAGGCAATTATAATCTTGTTGCCGAGATGCGTAAAGATTTTGAGACTACAGGAACTACCGAAAGCATATCATTGGCGGGGAGCGGTTCTTTGTGGGGAACTGCGGTTTTTGGAGTAGATGCGTATGGGGGGCAAAATCTTATTATCGGAAGGGTAGAGGTTAATAAAGAGGGAGACTTCTACCAAATAAAGTTTTCAAATTCTAACCTTGATGAACCTGTAGAAGTTAAAGGGTGGGAGATTTACCTTGAACAGGGAGACCGTGTTTAGATTTTTTAAGGGACTATTTTTTGGTATTATTTTAGCGACCTGCTTTTCGCTTTATGCCGACAAAATTTCTGCGCCGCCTCCACTATCGGGTGAGCCGATAGCTGAACAATTATATCTTCAGGAATTATACACGAACTTTCATAGATTAGAAGTAGTAGAAACTAATCCTGATGGCAGTCGTTCTGGTAAGAAAGGAGACCAATTACAATTACAAACAGGTGGGAATGTTTATCATTGTGAAAATAGTGATAGTTCTACTACTTGGCGTTGTAGTCAATTAACAGATATTCCATAGGAGAATAATTATGAGAAAATTATTATTGGCATTATTCTTAGTAACAGTATTTGCAAATAGAGTTCTATGTGCGCCCTCAAATTCAATGAGTATTACGCCTTCAGCAACCGATGGCACAACAATTACCGCAAGTGATGAAAATACCCGCAATAATGAAGTTTCTACCAAGTTTAACGCCCACGACCATAACGATATAGACCAGACCGCAAATACACTTTCTGTGGGAGATGCCACCTCTGGGAATAAGCAGGTTTCGGCGAATAATGCCGATACCAACAAGCCATTCTTGCGTTATGATGATACGAATAATTATTGGATATTCTCCGACGATGGCGTTGCCCCATCAATAGTAATCCACGGAAATTCTTTAATTATGGAAGGAACTACTGATAATACTTTTGAAACTACCTTGTCTATTACCGACCCGACTGCGGACAGGACGCAAACCTTTCAGGATAATGGTGGGATAATCCCTCTTGGAACAGCAGGGAATACTTTACTTCTTACAACTACGGGAGCGACCAATGTTACTTTGCCAACCAGCGGAACTTTAATAGCATCGGCGCATCAATCATCACAGGCGTCAGACACAACGGATACGACCACAACCTCTACGAGTTATGTAGATTTACTAAGTATGTCCGTAACCTTGACTACTGGCGCAAATCCTTGTTTAGTTATTTACAGTGGAGATTTTTATAATAATATAGCAGGAGGAGAAACCCAGGTTATAATAGATTTGGACGGTTCAGACCAGCAAACTACTGAGAGAATTTCACGGGTATCAACCGGAAGTTATAACCAAATCTTAGCGGGTTCTTTTCTTTCTACTCCTGGGGTAGGTTCTCATACCTGGAAAATGCAATGGAAGGTAAGTGCTAATACGGGAACTTGCGTAGAGAGGACAATGCAAGTTATAGAACTTAAATAGGAGGAGTTATGAAATTTTTAATTGTATTCTTTTTATTGACAAGTATATGCCTTGCTGAAGAATTTACTAAAGATAGATTTTATGCTGATAAATTGTTAAAGGAAATAGAGCTTTTTACTGGGATTATTTTATCTGGTAAAAACCAGCAAGGTTATATGAATACTGTTGGGGATAAGATAGAAATTAAGTTAAACGAAAGAGAACTTACGGCGCAGGAGAGAAAAATCATATCAGACATAATCAAGACACATAATTTTGATAAGGTTAAGCAAGAGGAGAAACAGGAAAAACTTGATAAAAAGAACGCCATTAAACAAAAGCTAAATTTGACTGATGATGATTTGGAAAACTTAGGGGAGGCCTTGAGTGATTGAGCTTTCCAAATACATCTATGAGAACTATCCGGGGCTAAAAAATAGATTCGCCTATTGGCAGATATTGAGTTTATTAGATAAGAACGAAGATAAAGTTATCACGGTAAAAGACGGAGATAAGTTTTTAGGTGCGGCAATGTATGCACGGGTTACCGATGATACTCTATGGAAACTTCAGTATGGTTTTATGAAAGTAGATAACCCACAGGATGCTTTACAGATGTTAAGTGAAAAAGGTCAGAATATACATTTTTTATATCTGTTAGCAGGCGGAGCAAAGATAATTTTAAGGGGGTTAAGGGAAGTGGTTAGGAAGGAAAACCCTAAGACAATATCCTGGCTTAGCCCTGATATGTCTAAATTAAATATATGGAAAGGTAGGGGAGTGTTATGCCTCCGATAGCGATTCCAATAGCAATTGCGGCTACGGCTGCGACGGCAGGGGCTTCAGCAATCGCCTCCAGCCAAAAAAAGAAAGCGGCAAAAAGAGCTGAAGATTTAGTTAAGGAACAACAGCAAACAGCAATAGCCGAACAGCGGAGATTAGAAGAGAAGTTCGGACTTACCCCTGGGGAATTAGCCAGAGAACAGAGGTTATATGGACTGCCTGAAGGCGAACAACCGATAAAGATTTCTGAGGGGTTAGAGGCTAAACAACAAAAAGAACTTGAGCGCAGAGCGGGATTGCTGGGCGAGGAGTTGCTTCGTGAGGTTGGCCCACAGACAAGGCAGCTTTTAGATAAGATAGCCGCAAGACAAGGCAAGACAGGCGAAGAATTATTCAGAGAAGAAGGCCCCTCGGCGATAGCGTTTGCAGACCAAATACTTGGCGAAGCGAAAACCCCAGGCGGGACTTTTGAAGATACCTTACCACAGCAATTAGAATTAGCCAGACAAATGGTTAATGCCGAAGCTAATAGGCGGGGCGTATTCGGTGGCACTCCTGAAGGCGGAATTAGATTTGAGCAATTAGGCCGGGCAGGAGTAGATTTAGCCATAAAATCAGCAGCAGAAAGACAGGCAGCACGGCAGCAGTCATTATCTAACGCCTTTCAAACTATACAAGCTTATCAAGCATTATCTTCAGGCGCAAGAGGTGAAGCGGGAACAGTGGGAGAGCGGGCATTAACCGAAAAAGAGCGTTCAAGGGCTGAACTATCGGATTTCTTACAGCTTATGGAGAATGCCAGCGCATCATCAAAGGGCAGGTCTGCTTCCGTAGCTACGCAAGCCGCAGGTATCTATCAACCCTCAATTTCAGAAGGCTATCGGAGTAGAATGGGTATAGAAGGATTTAAGGGTGGGATAATTTCTCCTGCCGAAGCAGGATTGTCGGCAATCGGGCAGATTGGAGCAGATTATCTGGGAGATCTACCTACTACTGCCCCGAAGACCCCACCTGGGGGGAGTGCGCCTACTGACTTATCGGGGCTTCGTAAGGCGGGAGCTGAATACGATGTATTTGATGAATTGGGCGGGATTTCAGGAAGCAGCGTAACTAATCTTAAAAAGAAATACCCTGCTTTATTAGGAGATAGGGTTAAGTATTTTTAAAGGAGAAAAATGGCGAGTCCATTTGTAGAGGGTATTGAGGCGGGACGCAGACAGAGCGAAGGTAATCCTTTCAATGTTATTCTGGGGCGATTTCGGGAGGCTCAGGCAAGGAGATACCAAGAAGATAAGGAGCGCAAGAAAGAAGAGGCAGAATTACAGAAAACACTAACGGGATTGCAGTATGAATATAATTATCGTAAGGAATTAGAGAAAATTCAGACCGAAGAAGCTAACAAAAGAGAATTTGGTAAAGCTATATTGGGTGGAGAATTAACTAAGATACCCAGCAGGCAGATTTCCAGCATTGCGGGCAAGCCAGTCTTTGAGGAAGAAACTATACAGGGAGTTCCATTAGAAGCAGGCGAGGTAAGTTTTAGGGGGACTCCATTTGAAGCAATAGCAGGACAAGGAAAATACCAGAGAAAAGCTACTACCGAGAGTGAATTGAAATCTACCGAATTAAAGATAAAACAAAAACAATTACAGGCATTAGAACAATCGGGAGAGGTAACGGCAAACGAAAAAGATACCCTTGCTAAATTGGGCATACCTGAAGAAGAAAAAGATGATTACATAATTAAGACTACCACTCAAACTATCAGAGGCATAAAACAACAAATACCAACCATTGAGAGAAAGAAAACATTACCCGCTAAAGAAGCCAGAGATTTGGCTGAAATGTCGTCAACCAAGCAGGATTTAGATAAAAATATGCAGATGTTGAAAAATGAAGGATTGCAGTTGGGGCCTGGTTTTTCTACCCGTCCAGGGGCAATTTCCGATATGTTAGGACAAATGAAAGGTGCAGAGTTTGCCACATTAAAATCTTCAATTGGCAGGTCATTTCAAAAATATAGAAAGTGGGTTACTGGTGTTGCGGCTGGTTATCCTGAATTAAATATGTTAGCTCCCAACTATCCAAAAGCGACAGATACTAATGAAGTATTTCTGTCTAAAACTCTTGATGTTATGAAAGATATTGAGAGAAATCAGGAAATAACCATTAACTATTTCAGCGATGCAGGGTTTGCCGTAAGTAAGTTACGCAAAAGAATAAGCGGACAGCGACCAGAAGAAGGAAACATCCCGTCCTTTTCTTCTGAACAAGAAGCGGAAGCTTCAGGGGTTAAAGGTGAAGTGCTTATAAGCGGGCGCAGAGCAAGGATAGATTAAATGCCTATTACATATTTAGATGAAGAAAAGCCCAAAAGCAAGATAACCTATCTTGATGAAGGTATTTTGGAAGCTCCGAAGAAGCCGCTTTCTTATACTGAAAAAAGAGAGCAGTTAGGGAAAGAAGAATTTAAACGAAAGCTTGAAAGCCGCAATCCCCTGGAACGATTCGCCGCTAAATCGGTAAGATACTTAACCCCTCAAGCACTTTCACAAGCTGAGTTTGAGCCTGGACAAAAGAACATACTTGGAGATATTCAGCACGCATTATCACGGCCAGGCGGAGCAGTAAGATCGGCAATAATGCCAAAAGACAGGAACCGATTTTTAGCGGCACTTTCTGGATTCCAAAAACCAGAAGAAGCTCCTACTTTTCAAGAAGAAGTTTATAGGAAGTTTGCTCCAAAATTAACAGGAAATCAGGCTGTTGATTACGCTAAGGCTTTTCCGAGTGTATTTGCGGGAACGGCATTAGATGTAGCTACTGACCCAATAACTTATGCGGGTGGAATTGCGGCCCGTTTCTTAGGAAAAACCGCTAAAGGCCAGGTAATAACAAAAGGAATAGGCAAAGAATTTGGGAAAGCAGGTAAAATTATAAAAACTACTGCTAAAGAAATAGCGGAATCGCCTATTGGCGAAACTGCCAAGAGAGGATTTGTAAAAGCGATTGAGAATATCAAATCTTTAGGTAATAAAGTCCCAAAGATTATGAATAGGGAATGGATATTAGAACAACCCCGTAGGGCGCTTGAGGTTGCCGATGATACTGTGAAGGGCATACAAGAAGAATATCGTTATTTATACGACGATATTGGCATAGGTAAAATGGAAGTCAATAAGACAGAACTCAAGGATGTAATTTATAGTTTATTTAAGGGCGCAACTAAAGAAGAAGCAGATGATATAATAAATACGCTTAAGACTGGTATACACCCGCTTGAAGGTGGCCCATCTGAATTGTCCGCCACTTTGGATACAGTCCAAAAAGTGAAAAATATTCTGCAAAAGGATATTCCCGAAAGTGTATGGATGAGAGGTAAGAAGGGGTTTAATTTGACTCCTGTTCAAGTAAGGAAAGTTAAAGCATATTTTAAACTTAAAAATATAACAGAGAAAACATTAGCAGGAACAGAAGAGGGAGAATATCTTAAATACCTTGACAAAAAAGCAACAGATACTTATCGTTTAACTAAAGTTATTAAACGAATGGTTATAGACCAAACGGGGGAACCCCAGGAGACGGGGAGACTGTTAAGTGCTTTTGGCGGAAAGGCTCAACAGGCGGGAAAAGAAAATTTATTCTATCGGCTTAAAGAATTAAACGAAGATACACAAAGAATAATTACTAATATGAATAAATTCAGAAAACGACAAGAGTTAAAAATGATAGGAAAGAAGGTGATAGGTAGAACGGCCATAGGATATGGAATTTATGAATTAGTGAATAGATTAACTCGCTAAAGTCCACCCTATTGCTATTATTAAACACCAAAATATAATTTCCATACCCAAAGTAAACCACAAGTAACCTAACCTGTCAAGGAAAATCTTATGGCGCAATCACCTATAAATGTCATAGCGGGTCAAATTCCCGCATTTGCTTATGAGTCAATTACGGTGGATGATACCGTAAAATCCTTAACTTCTTTATCATATACTGACACTGACGGAAACACCGCAGTCAACGCTCTCATTACCATAGAAACCGCTCAAATTCGCTGGCGCATTGATGGTGGAAATCCTACCTCAACAGGGGGGCATTTATCAAATCCTATGGATATAATTAAACTGAATAATGCCTCTGATGTTAAAAACTTCAAAGCTACAAGAGTAAGTTCTACCAGTGCAACAATCAGAGTGAGTTATTCAGGATGAAAAAGCTAATCCTTTTTTTCCTCCTATTTCTCTCTACGCTTTCCTACGCACAACCTATCCCCGGCCGCTTAACAATCGAGGAAGAGGACGGAGCACCCTCTGGCGCATATTGGAAGCTTAAAGTAACTAATGGAACGCTTACCGAGAATGCCGACTATTCGGGTTCAGTAACCACTGGAGGCGGAGGCGGCGTAGGCGATGTTACCTCAGTCGGCGATTGCACTACAGGAGCGTGCTTTGACGGCACGCAAGGCACAACGCTTACATTTAATAATGTAGGCGGGGATAAAACCCTTGACTATGACGGCACAGACTTCTTATTCAATGCTCCACTTTCCATTGACGCTACCGACCCTGCTGACGCAGAGGCGATAAGATTAGATAATGCCGAAGGAATAGCCTGGGAAGCGTCTCCTGCGGGCACGGATGTTACCTTGAAAGTAGACGCCTCTGAAATCTTACAGGCCAGCGGAACTTTCAATGCGGCGGCATTGACTGAAGGTGCGATAGCAGTCTATAACGACGATGAGATGGATACCTATTCAGAAATCAATGCTATCGTGGCTGATGTTACGCTTACCCATAACGGACTTATAGATACTTCTTCTGAATTAGCAGGCATTTTAACAGATGAGACGGGAACAGGTGCGGCAGTATTTGGCACATCGCCATCATTTACTACTTCGGTTGCGATACCTAATGGTGCGAGTCCAGTGGTAGACGCCGCAGGTGAGATAGCTCAAGATACTACTGATGACCAATTATTATACGGGGCAACACCAAGAGTATTGCCTTATTATGCTCCTATAGCGATTATAATTAACTCTCCCACTGCCTCTGGAGACGGTGCGGCAATCCGTATGCCTTATGCGGTAACGATTAAGGCAGTCCACGCTCTCTGTGTAGGCGGAACAAACTGGGTCGGGCATTTGGACGAATGCGATGCTAATGGCGGCACTTGCGCAGGGGTTGATGGGGCAACCGATATTACCTCAACTGCTGGCACAAATGCTAACGATGACGGCACATTATCTAACCCTACAATAGATAGTGGAGATTACATAGGCGTGCATACTACCTCGGTTTCAGGCACTCCTACTCGTGTTATTATAACCTTTGACTATACGGTGGATAGGACATAATTTTATGAAAACTTTAATTATATTTTTATCGTTGACTTCAATAGCTTATGCGGGGCAAATCAAGTATTGTAAACCTGATGGGAAAAATTGCCAAGATATTGTCTATAACGATAAATACTCATTTAAAGATTTTACAGGAAGGATATTATTGGATGTTGATATTGCGGAGTTAGAGGGAACAACTATTATTGGCTCTTGCTTTTCTCAAGAACTTCCTATTGAAGTAGCAAAAGGCAGAGTTGAGGTATTCCCTAAAGGTCTTAAAAATATTACCTTAATTAACTGTAATCTTGATAATGTAGAAATTAAAAAACCCGACTGGGTAATTATTGGTTGTTCTGAGAGGAATTTCAAAGCTCAAAAAAAAGGAGATGGCTCTGACGACGGCGATTGGTTGATAAGTGAAATGGGAATAAAAGTGAAACGCATAAACGAATGAAGAAAATATTTTTATTTTTAGTCTTGTTATTTATTCCTCAAGTATGTTTTGCGACGATGAGCAGCAGTATAATCTTTGAGTTCCGCTCTACTGCAACAGCCAATATGGTCAACGGCGGAGGATTTAAAACGGGGGCAAGCGGCACAGATTATTCTACGCAAAATGCCGCCCAATGGACTGCCACAGACCTTGCTTGCACTACTCCGTCAACTACCGTAACTTCTGCTACGGGAGGATTCACTTCAGCGGCAGTAGGAAATGTAATCCATATTACCGCAGGCACTAATCTTACTATTGGTTGGTATGAAATAACTGCTTTTACTGACGCAAATACCTTAGTGCTTGATAGAACTCCCGCACCCTCTTTAAGTGGTTCAGCGGGGACTTTTTATATTGGCGGGGCCCTGAATGTTGGTGGTTCTTTGGAAGATGATTTCTTTGAAGAGATTAGCGGGGCAAATACTACCGATGGGGTTACGGTTTATTTTTATAATAACAATACGACCTCAACTGTTACCTTTACTCCCAGCGAAATCATCAACATTGCAGGCACAGGCGGGACAACTGCGCCTATAAGGATTTATGGATATAAAACGACAAGAGGAGACAACCCTGCGGGAAATTCAAGACCAACCATAGCCTGCGGGGCTAATTCATTTACCTCAAGCACTAACTTTGATTTTTATAATCTTCAGCTTACAGGAACGGCAAGCTATCTTTTTTCCGCAGGGACAAATAGTAAAACGGTAAATTGCAAATTCACTAATTCATCTACTACCGCAGGCAGGGCGGGATTATCACAGGCAACATTTACTAATCTTCTGCTTTTAGATTGTGAGCTTATTTCTTATCGGGGTAGAGGTTTAGACATAACAGGTTCTCTCAATATACATCTTATCGGTTCATATCTGCACGATAGCGATATTGGTTTTAGGTGGACAGGCACAGGAGCAGGGACACCTGCGATTATTAACTGTATTTTTGATAGCCATGTAACTGCGGCGATACAGATGACGGCAGCCTCTACCTCTAATCTAATAGTAGAAGGTTGCACCCTTTATGGTTCAGAAAATACTACAGGCACAGGGATAAGTCTCGCCGCTGGGCAGTCTAATGCAAGGTTTGTCAATAATATCATTTACGGTTTTGCAACAGGTGCTTCTCACGGCACAGCAGGGCAGACGGTAACCTATGACGATTATAATGATTATTTCAATAATGATACCGATGTCAGCAATGTTACTAAAGGCGATAATGATTTAGCCCTTAACCCTACCTTTACCTCTGTTGCACAGGTTACAGGCACTACCGCTACTTATGCAGGTTCAACTTTAACAGATGCAGGCGCAAATTTCAACAATGTAGTGAATAGCCAAGACTTCATATATATTGTTTCTGGAACTGGCGTAACCGCAGGACAGTATTTGATAACCTCACATACACAGACCACGGTTACTACTGATTTAGACGCAGGAGAGAATACGGCGGCAAATATCGTATATCAGGTAACTACGGGAAGGAATTTTGCCATTGGGACTAATCTTAAGGCAGAAGGTTTCCCTGGGGCATTTCAGGCGGCATTAAGCACTGGCTATAAGGATATAGGCGCAGTGCAAAGGCAAGAACCCGCAGGTGCTAATGATATATTTGGGATAATTCAATGACCCTTCATCTCAAAATTATCTGGAACGAGCCACATCTAAAATGGCTTCTTATATTTGATGACGACCATCCCGAAGAGAAATTCCGCAATAAGTTTCTGATGGATGTCTGGGATTGTGTGATGGTGAATGAACTTCTCGGATTAGATAAGACAAAGGCGAATAGGTTTAAGATTACTTTAGAGCCAAGATGAGCGAGTATTTTGGCGAAGAAAGGCGCAGGGACTATAGAGGAATGGCTGAAGACCTACACGAACTTAAAGCGTTGGTAGAAAACTTGCGGGAAGAAGTCAATAAGATTGCAGTAATTGAGGAGCGCATAAATAACTGGATGGAGTCTACTACTGATTATCGTAAGCTCTTATGCGACAAAATAGAGGAAGTCAAAAAAATAGTAGACAGCAAAGACAGCATATATTCTGGCTGTATGAAGAAAAGAATTGAAACGACAAATAGTATATTCTGGCTTTGGGGTATAATAAGTATAGTCACATTAGGACTGCTATGGATAGTAATAAAAGGGTAGAAATAACTTGCCCCTTTCATCAGCGTCAAGGACTGTTTAAAGAACTTGTTGACGGCAAGTGGTATATTAAATGCCTATGCGCTGGATGTAACTGGGAAGGCATATCATTTGAATATCATTCTGAATTAGAAATTCCCACAAAGCAGGAGTTAAAAGATGAATGGAAATAGAAAATGCCTTAAATGCCAGACAAAAATCAGGACAAAAATTTATCGTCTATGTTATGCTTGTAGAGGTTTTATCCAGAGAAACTTTCAGGGGGTAAGTATAAAAATGGGCTTTGCGGGCAGGATAGTTCCGCATATCAACAGGTGGGCGTAGAGAGGGGGATAGGATGAATGGCAATTTAATGGGTAAACGGTTCATATTTGCGACGATAATGGGTATATGTGTTTCTGTAGTTACTGTGATTTTAAAATATCAAGCACCAGAATATACAAGAATGGTATTGGCTCTGGCTGGTATTTTTGTAGCAGGGCAATCGTGGACAGATATTAAGGAAAAAGAGAAAGAGGAGGTAAAATGAGAGCAAAAATTAGTTATGTGTTTGTAGCAATCGTTTTAGCTTTATCGGTTTGTGTGGGTTTATGCAGGGCGGAGGAAATGAATGTTAATCTTAAGCAAGGATTTGTCTATTCATGGAAGCATAAACAGGTTAAAAACTTAACTACTTTTGAAATAGCCAAGACAAGGGCCGTTGAAAGTATCGGTAAATGGAATGCTCTGTTGGAAGGATGGAGCATAGACGCGGGCGGGGCTTACGATACAAATGTCTTTAATGGCGTATTGTTGTTAGGCAGAGAGTTTGGAACATTGGGTAAATATCTGCCGATAGACTTTCCGTTAAAAGATAAAATTTCAATAACCTTATATCCGATAGGTTTGTATGTAAGAGATATTTTCAATAGCCCCGATGTTACCCTTGCTTCTGGCGTAGGTATTATTAAAATATCGCTAAAGTTCTGATAAAAATGAAGTATATCCGATTGGAAAATTTACAATTAACAGGATTTAGACTATTTATCTTTCTATTTTGCTTTGCAGTATTTAGTGGATTTTGTTTTTATTATGGTGAACAAATCCGTATAGGATATGAACAAGGATGCGACAGTATTCAAGATACACTACAAGGGATAATTGACTGTAATCAAAAATATGATTTTTTTCTTTACGATTATACAGAAGGAATTTTTGATTGGTGGGATAATCCATTTTGGTGGCAACAGGGATATGAGGAAGGCGTAAAGAAAGGTATAAGAGATTATCAAGGAGATTATCAAAATGATGCCACCTGAAGCTTTAAAGAGGGAATTTACTGAAGATTATGATAAATTTTATCTTGCTATTCATATAGAAACCAAAGATGATGCATTGGAAATTCCAATGGCAGATAAAAATAGTTTTCAAGTTCGCACTGATGGAGTTTTTTGCGAAGGTAAATTAACTTTTTGGGAAGATATTATCTGCGTTTTATTAGTGCCAAAATGGGATAAGGAAAAAAAGAAATAATGTCTCAATATACCCTCGGTTACCGAGTAAAGCATTCTGCCGCAAGATTTGGCAGTATCCTGCCTTGGTTTTTATTGGTAGGACTCGTCGTATGGGGCTTGTGGTTTGCTTTTAATAAACCGACCCAGCAAGTTGTGGCCCAAAAAGGCTCAAGGGTTACGGTGATAGAAAAGCCCTCAAGGTTTTTCATACCATTTGTGGAGGCAGGAATAAGTCAAAAATCAAATAGCGAACTTGCTACGGAAATACGGGTGGGCATTCGTGTAGAATTTTAGACTTTAATTCTTAATAATTTAACTTGACAAGTTGATAATTGAGTTGTAAAATATATCAAAAAGAGGATATATGAGACAATTCAAAACTTGCGCAAGTTGTGGTAAAAAATATTCCAAAAATTATTTCTATTCAGAAAATTACTGGAAGGTATCAAAATATTGTAGTCGTAAATGTTATGGTCAGAGTCTTAAGGGAAAACCGAGTGGAAGAAAGGGGAAAAAATGGTCTCCAGAACAATTAAAAGTAATAACAGAAATAAATCGTAGAAATGGATTACAACATAGAGGAAAAAATCATCATAATTGGAAAGGTGGTAGAATCAGAAATTCAGGAGGATATGTTTATATTCTAAATCTTGGACATCCTTTTGCCAAACATCGCGGATATGTCGCTGAGCATAGATTAGTAGTAGAAAAGTATTTAGGAAGATATCTTGAGCCAACTGAAAAAGTGCACCATATAAATAATATTAAAGATGATAATAGGATAAAGAATTTG
>JASEHY010000019.1 GCA_030018555.1 Planctomycetota bacterium | reverse complement strand
CACCGGCGAGAGCATTTCTTCATCACATTCATGTTTCGGAACACAATCATCACAAAGCCACCCTTTATCTTCATAGATACATTGGGTGCATAGGTCTCGTCCCCCCCTCGGGGGATGGATTTTGCTAAAGTGTCATCGTTGTTCGACAAGAAAAATGCTTAAATTTTGTCAGTTTTGGTTTTCCTTTGGTGCAGGTTATACGTATCGCCCTTACGATTTACATATTCTATTGCCATTGAAGTAACCGCTGTTTAGCGATAGTTCCAAAACCACGTACCATAGTCACTTACCAACTGGTAATTCGTGTCTCGTTTGTTTCTAACGGTTATCTCCGCCAGACGTAGGACGGTCTTTCGCTTGCCCTGTTTCCCTTCACATAATAAGCCATCAAATTCTATATCATTACATTCATTAAAATCGAGCAATCTGGTTATCTTTACGGAGTATGGGGTGTCTTCCAAAGGCCCCGTCTCTTTATCATAAGTGGCTTCAAAAGGGAAAACAAGATTATTACTCAGAAACTTGTGATAAGCCTTCATTGTCTCTTCTGAGACTTCTGGCAAATCACCATCTTCTTCCAGACCAACTATCTGGGCTATTCGTTTATCTTCCGCATCAAGTTCTTCCATTGATTGTCCTCCTACTATTCCGAATAGATATTTCCGTTCAAAGTGGTAAACGAGGTATGTTCTTCCGCTCAATGCAGAGTGGACAACCGACCTGAGCCATTCGAGAGATAGCGAGTTCATATGTGTGCTTGTGGCAAAGCGGGCACTGCACCGGCTCAAAGCACTCTTCCAGCGGATCCCAAATAACCGAGACGCGGTTCTGCTGTTTCTTTTTGCCTATAACTTCCAGAGAGACAACCACCTTTGGTTGAGACAGAAGCAGTAAATTAGTGAGGCTCACCAATACCTCAAGGCGATGTTTGTCCCTGAGCTCTTGCATAATGCGCTGTCTTTCCAATTCATTGGCCTGTATCTTTTCTTTTATTGTCTGCTGTTGCTTCTGGTCATCGGCGTATTTTGTGAGGGTTTCCTCTAATTCTGTGCGGGCGGTATCGTAGTATGCGGTCAGTCTTGTAATCTGTTGAGTAAGTCTTTGTTCCAGGTCAAGTCTTCGCTCGTTTATTCGTCCCACCAGTTGTTTTTCCACCTCGGCCCGGGCAATTTTGTAAGCCTCAAAGACGCTTATTGCTCTGGCCATCAGACAATGGTCCCATATTTCTTCGGTCAGAGCAGTTGTTTTGAGAGTGCTTGACAGACGTCGGGCAAGGCGACCATCAAAACAGTTAACTATAATCTCGCACAGTTCTTCCTCTTTCTCATCGCTTACATACGAAATCCGAAACATGAAAAGCCCATACAGGAAAAGTAAAGATCGTGTACCGGACACGGCGACTTCAGCCTCGTGAAAGATAAAGCTCCGTTTAAAATGGTGCAAAATGCCGTGTACCTTAAGGTTCAAGCCGGTTACAAAGCAACGAGCGACGCGTCCTTGCTGACGAGCTACATCTATGAGATTATCAAGCAGGGGACTACCGGAGATGAGCAGTTCTGCCTGGGGCCGCTCCGTCAGTGCCTCTGGATCGAAGGCCACCGTAATCAACTCCTGCTTCGGAGCCGGTATGGCCAGGTCATCTGGAAGGAGTAGATTGTAGACAGCCGGTTCAAGCGATTCTACCTCGCCACCAAAGGAAGTCACAAAATCTACCACGAATTCTTCAATGGGATTTACTGATGGATGAGCCATTAGTGACTCCTTCACCCGTTAGAAACGTGGTGTAGTAATATTTATCCTGACTTTATTATGCGTTATGATGTTCTGCCATATCACTTCTAACGGGGCTTGTCTCAAAGGCATCGCCAAAGAGTTTTTCATCATGTTCCTTAAATCGCAGGTATTCCTCTTTTGCGCTGATAAGTTTTTCCCCAAGTGTTTGCATCCTCTGTTTGAACTCGTCCTCGGAACTTGATTGCACCCAGGTTTCCAGTACTACATCTTCAAAATCTTGTTCTTCGTCGAGGATACCAAGAATCATTTCAATCTCTCCGATAACCATCTGGAACATATTAATCTTCGCGTCCAGTAGGTGCAGAATAGCCGCTTCAATAGTCTCATTAGCGGAGAAATTAAAGACATATACATCTTGGGTCTGTCCGACGCGGCTGACCCGTCCTATGCGTTGCTCAATACGCATGGGGTTCCAGGGTAAATCGTAGTTGGCAATTGCCCGGCAGAACTGGAGGTTTCGTCCTTCCGCCCCTGACTCAGATGACACCAAAATGCGTGCGGTCGTGCGAAATCGTTTAATTACATCCTCTTTTTCCATCCGCCCGAGCGCGCCGTGGAAAAGAACAAATTCTATGCCGGCTTCACCTAAGACCTTGGCCAGATGCTGCTGGGTGGCACGATACTGGGTAAAGACAATGAGTTTTTCCGGCCACGATTGGACGAGTTCTAATAGGCGCAGGGATTTGGCGCTCGTCTTGAGACCTTCTATTCTTTCATTAAACTTCTCTAACTGGGGGAGAAGATGCGCCAGCCGATTGCCCATCTTCTTCAAGGTCAAGGCCGCGGCGTCCGGACTTGAGCCCAGCTCCATCTGCACGGTCCTGAGCGTCATACGGTTTATACCTGCACTCTTACGCAATTGCTCGCGTAGGAAAGCCGAAACATCTCGGTAAATCTTCTTTTCATCCGGATTCAGGTCCAGCTGGATGGTTTTCGCGAAACGTCGTGTCATCTGTATCCCGACTGTAGCCCGTCGGTTCCTAATCATGACCTCGCTCAAAGCCCTTCTCAGTTTCACCAAATCTTTGGGTAATAGTTTATTGCCACGCACCATGTGTTCGCGGCGAAATGCTTTTAGCGTGCCTAACTGCCCAGGACTTAGCAACGTTATCAGATTGTGCAATTCCTCAAGATTATTCTGCACGGGAGTTGCCGTCAGGAGCAGAATGAACTTCTTCTTCAGATTATTGGCGAATTGCCAGAGCCGGGTAGATGAATTCCTGAAATGATGTGCCTCGTCAATGATGACAAAGTCATAGTGGATTTTCTCAATGGCTGTGGCGTGTTGAGGTTGCTTGGCCGTGTGAAATGAGGCGACCACACGCTCGAATTTCTCCCAGCCCTCAGATCCACATGCCCTGAATGTCTCGCTATCATATGTGACAAATGAGAGATTGAACTTGCGGCGCATTTCCTCTTCCCATTGAGCGACCAAGGATGGTGGGGTAAGAATGAGGATGCGTTTGGCCAGCCGACGCAAAAGGAGTTCAAGAAGGACCATACCCGCTTCGATGGTTTTCCCAAGCCCGACCTCGTCGCATAGCAGCGCTCGGCCATGCAACTTCCCGAGGACCGTTCGCACCGTATTCGTCTGGTGTTCGTATATCACCACATCCCGCAAGAACGGGAAGCAAAGAAACTGGTCGAATCTGGGACATAAGGCCAGACGGTTCGCGCTCAGGTTCAGGTCGTACTGCCGTTTGGAACCAAATTGTCCTTTGGCAGATTCCTCGAGAATCGCCCGGTCAGAGGAGTTGAACCGAACGGTCACTCCGCCTGTGACCTTAGGAGAGAAAAGTTCGATTGGACTTGCCTGAGCAAGGTCGCTATCCTGTGGACCAATGATGGAGAAAGTCAGAGGTGCTCGTTGCAGTAACTCTAACAGGAGCCGTTTATATCCACCTGGCAAAAAGAGTTTCTTCAATTCGCTGGATTCCAGAACGCCGGCATCTCGGTCAAAACGGCATTTGACAAATTGTTGCTGCTGGTCACGTAATATGACATCATTTGTCTCTGCCGCGGCGCCGAGAAGATTCCTTGCTGGGCCATCAATAGGCACCAATCCAATTTCGGCAAGATATCTGTCGAACTGGATCTCTATTCTGTCACCTGGCTCAAAGACGGAACCCGAGATTGTTTCGGTCAGCCCTGATGAGCTCGGTCTATGGTTCTTCATAATCTCACATTTCCATCTCATAAATATGCCATGTTCCTGCAAACTCCATATCCCTACATCCCGTTTTTACTGTAGAAATGTCAGTTAACATCTCCAGATAGGTTAGGGTAATTTGTAAATGACACTAACGGAATTGGGTTGTCATCATCACCTAATAGTTTATTCTTTTTATCTTCTGGAATTGTATCTAAATCCACAATACCCGCGACTGTAAATTTAGATGATGATACATCATGAAATCCCAACACCATCTTGCCAAACTCATCTTTATCTAAAACTACTACCGCACAGTTAGGACAGAAATATCCTTTATCATTTCCAACCATAAATGATTCAACATCTTTTTCTGTTTTCACAAGTAAGAGGTATGAGTGATATTCGTTCTCCAATAATGAATTACACTTAGGGCATATTTTACTATTCTTTAAATCAGTTGACCAATACATTTGACGAGGTATTGACGATTTATATTTTTTAGGTGCCATCTATATCTCCATTTCAGCGTCTTGCGTATAACGGTTAAGGCGAGCAGAAAGGTCTAAATTAAATAGAGCCTAACTGCCTCGGATTATAACTTACTTGCTATTGATTTGTAAAGCAAAATAAATTTTACTCAAGCGATGAAAATACTGAAGCGCCTGAAAATTAGCCCAGATCTGCAACCCAAGTTAAATCCATTGTCAAGATAACCCTCTCATAATCAGCCTGTCCACTAGTTTCATAAAATTTCGTTTGGGTTTATGTCTGGTACGAATGTCGGATAAATAATGGGCAAATTGCTCATCAATGCCTAACTGGTTCATTAATCGTTTCACTTTTTTAAGCAAACCCACTGCCTCAGTATATGCCTGGTTATTCTTTTGTTCAATTATCGGTTCAATTTGTTTTTGATAAATCTCAAGTGCATCGGCAGGATGTTCTTGTTCCCGTTTAGCAGCTAATTCCAACCAGAGGTTATTAGAACAACCACCGGCTTTTGCTTCTTTCCATGCATCGTCCAGTTTCTTTTCCCAGATTAGGATTCTGACCAGTTCTGAATGGTCAGGTAGATGCCACCAATCTTTTCCCTCTTTTTTCCGTTTCTGACTAATGCTCTGGTGCAGAAAATCAAGTGCCTTTTCCCGCCAAGTAAGCCATTGATTTGATTTATCAGCGTGCTGTTTTAATGATTGATAATTATTCAAATAAGGCGCTTCGGTGAAGTTTTTCCAGATAAGTTCTACGGCTTCGGGATGTCGTTTTAGCCGGTGATATTCATTCGCCAAGAACTCACGCAGGCGAGAATCCGTTCTTTCAGGGAAAGCCTTGATACCTTCTTTTGCCCATTTCAACGCCTTATCGTACTGACGAGCATTTTTATAAATCTCGGCAATCTGAAGATATGAATACGCCGACGATAAATCTCGGCTTTTGATAGATACTAATCCCTCAATATCCTTTGCTAATGTTTCCATAATAGAGGTAATTCTAAATCGGTCAATACGCTCGGCGTGATTGCTTTGTCCCGGGAGAAGTGGTGGTAGGCGATTCCATTGATCTTCCGCTAATTGACGATAAATCGCTAATCCCTTTTCACCTAAGATATCTGCATAAGTTTCTGCCGCGCCAAAGAAAACTTCCCAATCACTGTTAATTTCCCATTCAAACAACCGTTTTGCCAAGGCTTCCGGATCGGGTTTTGCCTTTTGACACGCCTGGTGGTGCAGTTCTTGAAGCCGGGAGAGAATGTCACCCATCCCACCATCAGAATCATCAATATTTCCCATTTGGTCCTCAACCGCAGAGAGGAAATATTCGGTTAGTTCTATAGTCTCATTAGCGTAACCTTCTTTAAGAAGTTCCGCTATGGAGTCAATCACTTCATTAACATTCTGGGTGTAATCCCAAGCAGATTGATAATCCACAAAGTCGCCAGTATTCACGGCGTTATCAATTGCTTGGTGGAAAGCGGTAAGATTCAAATCTTTGCCGGATTGTCGTGCAGACTTCATCAGAAGTTTTTCTCTTAAATGGTCACTTTCTAAGGCTTGTTCCATTATCATATTGACAAGAACATCCTTGTCTTGCTGGGAGAGATACGTCCGTATATCGTCTGTTGTTACAACTGGTTTCTGGGGTTTAGGTTTGGTGTGAGAAGGCTCATTTTGTGATAGATAGGATAACCCAACGGCAACGCAATGTTTACAGAACTCGTCTTGTGCGTAAACAGGACAGGTACAGGAAAAACCGAGTTCCTCATCTTCTGCCCAGAGTTTTACTTTGTAGAGTTGAGTCCCACGGACTTTGGCAGTGATACTGTTCTCGTGGGATAAAATCTCGCCAACTAATCCGCGGTCAGCATAATCTTCACCGCGTTCAAACGAACGCTCATCTGCCATCTGACGCAACAGACGGCGTGTCAATATCATTGATAGAATAGAGGACAAATTACCGTCTCCTTATTTTATCATTTGTAATTGCATTTTACCCCTTCCTGTTATTCATCTTTATTTGTTGCATGGTACCACCCGGCTGGTTCTACCCGAAATCTCAAAACATCCTTAAAGGGATAAAAACACTCTATTGCTTCCGGAGGGCTTAATTTACAGGTTTTGCCAATCTTCCAATCCTTTCTATCTATTGTTCCCAAAACAAGGTGTTTGTTACCTATAATATCTAAAGATTTGTGTTCGCAAATAAAAGCAAGGTTTTGTTCTATTTCTGTTTGTTTGGTGATAATCAAATCACATAAGGAACAATATTTACAGGATTTGTTGAGAGAAAACATGGTCTTAGGTTCAACGTGAATAAGCAAACAGAACTTTCTAATTCTGGTTAGCCCGTCGCATTTGGGACACCGGGTAAATGACATATCTTGATAAGGATTCAAAAAAAAGTAATGACGTTCTTTCTTAGGGTTCATTTTTTAATTGTTCCCTGCTTTACTCCCGGTTTATCCCGACACACAGTGTCAGAATTGACCGCCTATTTTTCCCCTGAAGAAACCATTTTCTGAAAAAATAGATTGGAGTAACGACTTTTTTCTTAAAGGATAATCTCTATAATATTCAACGGATTCAAATTCTTTTTGTTTAAGTTTTTCTCCGTCTTTAAGCGATTCAACGGCTAACCGGTTGATTACCGCCGGTTCGTAAGAGGGATCAATCTCCAGGGCTTTATTAAGAAAATCAAGGGCTTTCTCCTTCTGGCCTAAGTAGGCATAACACAATCCGATATTCCCATGACTTTGCACGTTATTTTTATTCTTAGCCAAACATTCCTGAAATTTATCAATTGCCTTCTGCCATTCCTGTTTTTTCATACAGACAGATGCCTCGTTAAATTTTCGCCCGGCTTCCAGATATATTTCTAAATCAATACCAGCCGTTTCCCTGACACGCCGTTCCATTGCTTCAATAAAGCTTTGGGCTTGTTTGACAAATTTATCTTCCGGGTCACCGATTAATATCACTTTCTTAAAAGCGGCTATGGTATTGGCGATGTCCAGTTTTTCCTTGTAAGCCACGGCTTTGTTAAAATGGGCTTCCATAAAGTATGGGAAAATATCAATGGCTTTGTCAAAATATTCAATGGCTTCGTCAAGTTGTTCCCTTAAGGCGCAGACCACGCCCAAACCGTAATATATCAGATGATTTCTGGGGTGGTCATTCCTGAGAGATGAAAGCATAGATGCGCCTTTTTCAATCTCGCCTTTTTCCGCTAACTCCAAAGCCTGGTCCACCGTGTTTTCAACTTCTTCGTTAATCTCGGCTATAAAATGACTGGTGGTCTTAGACGCCATATATCGCGCCGAGATAGTATAGTGTAGACAACCTTCACAATCTGAATTCCTGAATTCAGCACAACATAAGGAACAAATTATTCCGTCGTTGTGCCGTTTGCAAACACGATTTCCTTTTCTTTGGGCGCATACCAAGCATCTTTTTTTCATAACCGGACTTTCCTGTAATAATGTAAGACTATTCCCTTCTTGCTTGTAACTCTTTTTACCTCAAAACCGACCTTCAGTCAAGACAATTAACGGCTATTCCCACGGCAGGAGGTAAGGTGATGCTCTTTAAAGATTAATGCTGACTACAACGCTATCATTTTTTTCATTTGTCCTCTTATGTCCTCATATGGCCCGTTACGGCCTCAAATGTCACTGAGTATAACGCTAAAATGGTCGTTTTCGGGCATAAAAAAGGGCATAAATCGCCTAAAAATGGCATTCGGAATTTTTAATGATTAGAGTTGATGACCCGAACGGCTTGATTTTATTGAGGTTAGAATGAGCGGGCGACCGGGTTCGAACCGGCGACAACAACGTTGGCAACGTTGTACTCTACCAACTGAGTTACGCCCGCAAATCAGTGATTTCTCTTTTCGTTATTTCCTTATCCCACTTCCATGATGAATGGGTAACATAGTTTGTTTCATTGTAGAGATGCAATATTAAAAAGTCAATATTTTGGAATAGATTTTTTGGGATACAGTTAAGAACACTCCAAATTAAATATCTTTTCTTAAATCGTAGTGAACTCGCCGATGAGTATTCTGTCTTTTTGGTTGCAGGTTCGTCCCGAGGGGGGACTCAATGTCCCTACCGAGGGAAAGGTAAATAGTTCTTGGGGTGATTTGGCGTGGATAGCAATATTTTTGAGGTTCAAGACCATTTCCGATGGTGTCGCACCTGCCCTCTGGGGATTTCGCCGACCGAAATGTGTATAACAAGGGGAAATTACATCTATAAAGGAGAACCCTTGATGCAAGAATGCATTTTTGAGATATTTTATCAGTTCCCTGATATGATAGACTGTGGAACGGGCGATGTAGGTTGCACCTGCACCCCAGACGAGTCTACAGAGGTCAAAAGGGGGTTCAGTTGAACCTTGCTGAGTCGTGGCTGTTTTTATCCCACAGGGTGTAGTAGGAGCAACCTGACCACCAGTCATTCCATAGATAGAATTATTGGCACAGATTACGGTCAGTTCCAGATTGCGTCGTGCTGAATGAATTAGATGATTACCACCGATGGCTGACAGGTCTCCATCTCCACTTACCACTACTACTTTGAGAGAGGGATTAACCAATTTGATACCTGTAGCAAAGGCAATAGGCCTACCGTGCGTGGTGTGAAGTGTATCAGCAGCAAAATGTGGACTCGGAATCCATGCGGCACAGCCGATACCGGAAACAAATGCCATCTTATCTATATCAATGCCGTCTGAGGCGGATTCATCAACTGCTCTCAAGATTGCCTGCATCAGGATTCCATGTCCACAGCCCTGACAAAAAGGCGTAGGGAATACTTCAGAACGAAGGTATTTATCTAAAATCATATCTGTTCTATCTTTTCTATAATTTCTAGCGCTGTGATAACAGTGCCATCAGATTTATTATAAGAAAAGACATCTCTATCAGCAACCCTCTGAACCTCACGGATTATCTGTCCCTGATTCATTTCTGGAACGATAATCTTGGAGATATTGCTGGTCCCGAAGCATTCGGGATGAAATAACATATAAGGAAATGGCCAGAGTGTCTTAAGACGGATTAAACCTGCTTTTATGGATTTCTGACGGGCGACTTCCACTGCCTTTAAGGCACTACGTGCAGTAAAGCCATAAGCAATCACTAAAATTTCAGTATCCTCTGACACGAAATATTTTTCGTATGAGCATATTTTACCCAGATGCTGGAGAATCTTATTACAGAATCTGCTGACAGATTTCGCTTGAACTTCAGGTGATTGGGTCTTGCGATAGCCCCAGTGGTCATGGGTTGAGCCGGTTACAGACAATTTTCTTCCCTGTCCAAAGGCAGGCATTGGAGTAACACTATTATCCTGCGGGTTTCCAAAAGGTGGTAAATCTGTTTTACCACTTCGCGGAATTACCGATATATCTTTGGAGAGTATTGCAGATTCTCTCAAATGTCCGACTGCCTCATCAGCCATCAGAAAGACAGGGAGCCGATATGTTTCAGAGAGGTTAAACGCCTGAATGGTCATCTCATACATTTCGGTTACAGACCAAGGGGAAAGAGCAATGATTTCATAATCGCCTGAAGCACCCCAGCGAACCTGCATTATATCGCCTGAAGCAGGTTTAGTGGCTTGTCCTGTAGAAGGACCGGCTCTCTGGATATCCACAACTACGCAAGGGGTCTCGGTCATTATGGCATAGCCGATATTTTCCAGCATTAGGGTTAAGCCTGGTCCAGAGGTAGCGGTCATTGCTTTAGCCCCTGCCCAGGCAGCGCCTACTACTGCGCCCATAGAGGCAATCTCATCTTCCATCTGGATAAAAACACCATCCACTTTAGGGAGTTCTACAGCCATTCTTTCCATTATTTCAGATGAGGGAGTGATAGGATAGCCGGCGTAGAAACGACAACCAGCGTATATAGCGCCTAAGGCACAGGCCTCGTTACCCTGCAGGAACTTTTTCATTTTTATCTATAACTTCTATTGCCAAATCCGGGCAGTGTAATTCACATTCCATACAGCCGATACATTTTTTTACTTCTATTATTTGGGCAAGAAGATATCCGCTCACGGTTGATTCTGGTGACATTGCCAGTATATTTTTCGGGCATATTTCAACACAGATAGCGCATCCTTTACAGAGGTCATCCCTTATTGTGATAGAATACTCTTTCATTTATGGTGAATGCCTCGGCTTTCTGGTTTATCTCGCCCTTAAAACCTTGCCAAATATTTCCATAGTAATATCAATATCATCTTTAGTAATGATAAGTGGGGGACAGAAACGGATAGTATTTTCACCACAGCCGAGTATGAGCAATCCCTTTTTGAATGCATTCTGAACAATGGAGTTTCTTCTCTCCGGGTCTTTTGTCTTAGTCTTCCTGTTTTTCACAATCTCTACACCGACCATCAGTCCTTTCCCTCTGACATCACCGATGAAATCATATTTATTCTGAAGGTTTTTAAGACACTTGAGCAGATAATTTCCACAGACACGAGCATTTTCAACGAGCGATTCCTGGAGTAGTTCAATGGTTTTTAGAGCCGCGGCGCAGCAGACTGGGTTACCGCCGAAGGTATTGGCGTGAGCACCGGCGGGCCATTTGTGAAGTCCTGCCCGCGCGACCATCGCACTGAACGGCATACCAGACGCGGCACCTTTGCCAAGACAGATGATATCCGGCTCAATCTTCCAATACTCAATCGCAAACATCTTGCCCGTGCGTCCCATTCCTGACTGAATCTCATCCACTATCAAAAGAATCCCGTATTTATCAGTTATCTTTTTGAGCGCCTGAAAATACCCATCCGGCGGAACGATATAGCCACCTTCTCCTTGAATCGGCTCAACAATTATCGCAGACACATCTTCTGGCGGAGCAACTTTGGTGAAGATGACATCTTCCAGATATGATAAACAGGCAAAGTTACATTTCGGGTAAGAGAGATTAAAGATACAACGGTAACAATAGGGATAAGGAATATGAGTAACATCAGCAAGTAATGGTGAGAAATGGCGTCGTTGAACTGCTTTGCTGGCGGTAAGCGAAAGCGCACCCATCGTTCTGCCGTGGAAACAGCCGATATAGGCAATCATTCTGGGGCGTCGTTGAGCATAACGGGCCAATTTTATACCCGATTCAACTGCTTCTGCACCGGTATTAGCAAGAAACACTTTTTTGGCGAACTTTCCCGGCGTTATTTCAGTCAGCACCTGCGCCGCATCTGCCTGCCAGCGATAGTAAAAATCTGTACCTATCATATGAATCAATGTCTTTGACTGTTCCTCTATTGCACGGACAATATCAGGATGGCAATGACCTGTTGTGCAGACCGCGACACCTGCATTGAGGTCTAAATAACGATTACCATCAGGGTCTTCTATCATCATACCTTCGCCTCTTTGAGCGACCAGCGGATAAGCCCGCGTATAGGAAGGAGATATATATCTCGCATCCTTTTTTAATACCTTGATTGCCTCAGGACCCGGTGGTGACACCCTGATATACGGTTTATTATCTACCAATCTCAACATAGCATTCTCCTTTCGTTATGTCCTGTTCCAAATCTTTCAGAACAGGACGGCACATAAACTTACAATGTTAAGGAACATATATTTATTGTAAAACTTCTTATATGTCAAGGAAAACTAACCACAGATTACACAGATGTCACAGGTTTTTTCCCATAATAGAATTATCTGTGTAATCTGTGAAACCCGTCCTTCGTAGCCCTCCGGCTACTTCGGAGGGCGAAGTAGGGTCTGTGGTTGCATTTTTCTTGACAATCTGTTTTTAGTATCATAGAAAGGGTGGCACCAACCCTGTGGGTGGATATGCTCATCCTGTGGGGGGCATTTGATATGCAGAGATTAGTTATTATTGGTTTGGGTCTTATGTTATTTGTTTTATTCCCATTCTCTCTTTCATCAAGCGGTAGAGGTGACTTTGATAAAAAAACACAATCAAGCGGTCTGGAAAACTTTACTATAACAGAGATTTTTCTTAAAGGACAGACCGAATGGTTGAGATTAATAGACCTGAATGATGATGGTTTTAAGGAATTACTTTATATACACCGGGCGGAAATCAACGGTTCAGCGCAACTTGTTTTAGAGATTCTGGATTATGCCCAGAAAGATAAACAGTATCATAGCACTCATCCAGCATTTCGGATACCTGACGGCACCGCCATTATTAGTATTGGTAATTATCTGCCATCAAAAGGCAAGGAGATTGTCCTTTATCAACAGAAAGGTGTCTCCTGCTACGAATCAGAGTTAGGAGATGATTTGGTTCCATTCCGAACTCCGACCCTTCTGGTCAAGGTGGGGGAGGGTGAAGAAGTAATTTTCTTTCCTTCAGGGCAATACTCTCCATCGCCGTTCTTTCAGGAAGCAATTGATATAAATAATGATGGCATTGATGACCTTGTCATTCCCACGAAATCTGGTTATCTTCTCTGCTGGGGACCGTATCAGAACGGAGTCCCTGCCAGGAAACAGGTTATCAGTTGTCCTGCTAAAGAATCTATTGAGGCAGGAAAATCTTCATTTATAAGCATCGCTTATTCGCTTCCTCATATTGCACTGGTTGACTTAAATGGTGACATACTGCGGGATGTTGTTCTTGGCTTTAATAACTCTACGAACCCTGACCCTTCAGACCCTGACGGGTCCTCAGGGCGAGGACCCGGAACGG
>JASEHY010000199.1 GCA_030018555.1 Planctomycetota bacterium | reverse complement strand
AGAGGAAATCTGAATGAGAATAAGATGCCAGAAGTGTCCTATAAGTTGCTCAATAAAGCCAGTAATATCTTTTCCCTCTCTAAATATGCTATCAATTATTGTAACTATTTCATTTAAGTTATAATGAGATAGGGCATCTGTGAGAGAGAATATTTTGTCAAATAAAAAGGCATCAAAGAGAAACCCCAAATCATCAAGAGAGATAGATTGTCCGCCAGAGGCGGATCCGCCTCCGGCGGACAAGTTACCATAAGAAGAAACAGTCAAATCCAGAAGACTCTGTGCATCACGCATAGAGCCGTGTGCAAGTCTGGCAATAGCGCCAATAATCTCGGGCTTATGGTCGCCACCATCCTGCGAAGGACAGGTGAAATTCTCTTTTCTGCATATTTCAAGAAGATGTTCATATATTCTTTTGCTGGGAATCGGCCTGAAGTTGAAACGTTGACAACGGGAAAGAATTGTCTCAGGTAGTTTATTGTAATCAGTGGTAGCGAATATGAACTTAACATGAGGGGGTGGCTCTTCAATAGTTTTCAGGAGGGCATTAAAGGCGCTTTTTGATAATTGATGCGCCTCGTCCATAATATAGACCTTAAATCTTGCTCTGAGCGGGACATAGCCGACGCCTTCCTGAAGTTGTCGTACATCATCAATCTTAGTCTGTGATGCTGCATCTATCTCTATAACATCAGGGTCATTGCCTCCTGTTATCGTTCTGCAGAATTCACATTTATTGCAGGGTGACTGAGTAGGACCCTCTCTACAATTAAGCGCCTTGGCAAGAATCCGCGCCAGTGAAGTTTTTCCCACCCCTCTCATACCGGCAAAGATATAAGCGTGTGCAACCTTATTCGCTAAAATAGCATTCTTCAAGGTGGTGGTAATATACTCCTGTCCAATAACATCATCAAAAGTCTGCGGTCTGTAGCGTCTGGCAATAACCGTATAACTCTGGTTCATATCAATCTAATTTATACTTCTTTATTTTATATCGCAGTGTCCTGACGCTTGTTCCAAGTAATTGCGCCGCCAATATCTGGTTATATTTACTCCTCGCAAGAGCACTTCTAATGTAGTCCTTTTCTATTTCTTCTATCTTTTCAGTCAGATTAAAGCCACCCGAGAGAGTCGTATCAGACCTTCCATCTGAAATATCCTTTAATTGTTGCGGCTTCTTAATAGAGACCTGTTGAGGATTAAGGTCATCTAATTCTATAATATCACTTTCAGTCAATGCCACACCGCGCTGGATGAGATTTTCCAACTCCCTGATATTGCCGGGCCAGTGGTAGTCAACAAGAAAATTCATAGTACTCTCTGTAAAACTTCTTACATCTTTCCCCATCAGTTTATTATACTTGGCAATGAAATAACCTGCTAATAAAGGTATGTCGTCCCTACGTTCTCTGAGAGGAGGCAGATTGATGGCGATTACATTAAGCCGATAAAAGAGGTCTTCGCGGAAAAAACCTTTGTTCATCTGTTCCAGCAGGTTCGTATTGGTTGCGGCGATAAAGCGAACATTAACCTTTCTTGTCTCGGTGCCGCCGAGCGGAATAAACTCCTTTGATTCAATAGCACGAAGTAATTTAACCTGTAATGTAGGTGAAAGTTCCGAGACTTCATCAAGGAAGAAAGTTCCTTTGTCAGCCACTTCCAAAAGACCTTTTTTATCAGTAAAAGCATTAGTAAATGCACCTTTAATATGCCCGAAGAGTTCACTCTCCAGCAGGTTTTCTGAGAAAGCACCACAATTCACACTCAAAAACGACTCTGAGAGCCGTGCAGATTGATAATGAATAGAACGGGCTATTAACTCCTTACCGGTCCCGCTTTCTCCCTGTATTAAAACAGTGCTGTTAGTAGGGGCAATCCTTCTGATGAGGTCATAAACATCTTTCATCTGTGCCGTTGCACCGATGATTTTAAGTGAGTCCATTAGACCAACATCGTTCGGTCTGAGGAGATGACGTATCTGACGCATCTGAATCGCTCTATCTATGGTGGCTTTAAGTTCCGTCTCATTATCAAATGGCTTCTTGATATAATCATAAGCACCCAGACGCATTGCCTTTATTGCCATTTCTGTATCGCCCCAGGCAGTAATTATCAGTATTACTATTGAAGGGTCTATCTGATGGTATTGTTTGATTAAGTCTAAACCTGAGATTTCAGGCATTCGGATATCCTGCATAACCACATCAAAAGGGCTATTTGAGTAAGAGTCCTTAAAATGTTCCATTGCCTCATTCGCACGCATTATGGTAACCACATCATAACCGCTTCTTTTCAATATAACGGCTAACACCTTGCAAAGACTTTCGTCATCATCCACCAATAATATTCTCGGCTTCTTTTCCATAGAAAGTTTAATGATAACTCGCTATGTCTTTCTGTCAAGCAATAGTGAATGGTAAATTATTGACAAGATAATTGTGGTTATTTACACTACAGCCTGAACTATCTTACTTGAGACAGAGGATGCGCCCGTAGCTTAATAGGATAAAGCACCGGTTTCCTAAACCGGGGACTGGCCGTTCAAATCGGCCCGGGCGTATATTAATTGTTGGATAGAGCGCCCCGATGTTACATCGGGGAGGTCAGTGGTTCGAATCTTGCCGGGCGTATTAGAAACTGTTATCCCGAGGTCGCCGACAGGCGACGTCGGGAGTTACAGTTTCTTATCCCGACAGTTTTTGTCGGGACACAACTTGCAGATAAAGAATAAAGTTTATGTCAAACAATCAATTATTCATCGCCGGGCTATCCGCTTTATCTCTGGTCAGACGATTCGGTAGTCCTCTGTTCGTTTATGACGAGTCGCTTATCCGTAACCGTGCCAGAAATCTTCGTCAGGCAATTACTTACCCGCAGACAAAACTACTCTACTCCTGTAAGGCGAATACTAACCCTGTTATTATGAGGATTCTCAGAGAGGAGGGCTATGGTATTGATGCGGTCTCGCCGGGCGAGATATATTTAGCCCGTCGTGCCGGCTTC
>JASEHY010000198.1 GCA_030018555.1 Planctomycetota bacterium | reverse complement strand
GGCGCCAACGGCGCCAGAATTAGGAGTTTATCCCGTCAAAGGGACACTTATCCCGATGGCGCCTTTGGCGCCAGAGGGATTATTTAAGTTCAACCTTTGCGCCGGCTTCGGTAAGGTCTTTAACAATTTTATCACCTTCTTCTTTGGAAACGCCTGTTTTTATAGGTTGAGGAGGTGTATCGGTTAATGTCTTGGCTTCTTTCAACCCAAGATTAGTAATAGCACGGATAACCTTAATCACCTGTATTTTATTAGCACCGGCACCCTGAAGAATTACATCAAAAGAGGTTTTTTCCTCTTTCTTCTCTGCTGGCTCACCGCCTGAGCCCGCAGCGGCTGCCTGACCAGCGATAGCAACCGGCATCGCTGCTGTTACACCAAATTTATCCTCAAACGCCTTAACAAAATCTTTCAACCAGGTAACGGTGGAATTACCTATTACCTCTAAAAGCAAAAGGTTCTTTTCTTCATCCTTTAGAGACCTGATATTTTCCATAATTTCTGTCATCGTAGCCATTTCTCACTCCTTTTCTTAGAGCCAGTTAGAAGCGTAGCGACTTACTGACTCTTAGACCCGCCTCTGGCGGGCGACCTTATCAGATGATATAGGATATAAGAATCCGAAATTCCTTATTTTACGAAATTTTTTATTCTACACAATTTGTGTAATATGTCAACATTTTTATATATTTTATTATTATTATTTCTGCAATCTATATACCTCATAAAAACGGCATTTTACATCGGCAGAAGCGGGTGAAACCTCTTCCATTTTTATATTCCAGCCAGCCCCCCCCCTATTTCCTATTAAACTCTTTAATGAAGGATATTTTGTTTCTATCCGACCGTCAAGAACAAGATAATCAACGGCTCTATCTGAGATAAAGCCGAATAGTTTATCAGCATTATTATCTGTTTCCGGCAAGGTAACCATCTCTCCACAAGCGTAGTAGGATATACGGCTTCTCATTGTGATAATAAGAGGTTTCCCGCCCTTCCCGTTTTTGGATAAGTTCGCTAAGTTCACTGCAAGATAATCAGACCTTATTAACTCCCCTGTATTTTTCTCTATTATCTTATCTCTTCCAAGCGGTTTAAAGGTATAAAAAGAAAGTGCCATAATAATTAAGATGACGGCAATATAAAAAAGCCACTCACCTCCCCCCTTTTTCTTGCCTGCCTGTGCCCCGATGGACATCGGGTCAGACAGGCTCGGAGATAGTGCTTTTTTAAAAGTGTTATATATAAAAGCAGTAATAAAATCAATGCCTTTCACCACCCATGGCATTAGCATCACAAAAAGAGTTATGGTATATCGCTTACTCATTCTTTCATAGATTACAGCGTAACGAGAAAGAACACACACAAATATCGCGAATACCAACCAGACGAATCCCAATATATATCGGGACTGTTTTCGCTCTTGCAGTGAGCCCTTATCCCTACGGGATCCTGTAAGGACAGGTAAACTTCGCGAACCTGTAGATGTAATCCCAGCATCGCCGTCGTCACGCTCCCCCCACCCCGCCTGACCGGGCGTCAGTTCGGGCAGGTGACCAGCCGAGGAATTAGAATCCTGTTCTTCTCTGTCATCAGGACGAACCTCTGGACTCAATCCAATCAGTCTCTTTACATCTGCTTTTCCACTAATACCTATTTTTCCCTTGATAGAGTAAATTATCATAAGATATGGCGTCATTAACAATATCCACGGTATTATCAATATAAAGATACTCATCGCTCTTGCAGTGAGCGTAGCGAATCTGTTCTTAGTTAATATACCATTTTTAGAAAGGGTTTTGTCATCACGGCTCGGGATAATAATGACAGTAATTATTGATAAAAATAGAAATATTATCCCATCAGGTCTGGTGAGGTAAATAAGAAAAGATAGAAGTCCCGAGAGTAAAAAATATCTGTAATACCCTGATTCAAGTGCCTTAATAGTTACCCATAAGGCAGAGATGAACAGTCCGATGAAAAGCCCAGTGGTTAAGATGGAGGAAGAAACCTGAACTGCATAAGGATGGAAGGCATAAAGGACACACCCTGTTAGTGCTCTACTGTTGGAAATGACCCTTCTTGTTATAAAAAATAATGGTATAATTGCAAACGCTGAAAACAAGATAGAGACTGATATACCTGCCCATTCCCACTCTTGCCCCATTAGCCCAGAACGAAAAAAAACAGAGATAAGAAAAGGATACAACGGGTGAAAGGTTTGTGTCTCTATGGCTGATTGATAATTGTTATCTGCAAACTCTTTTGCTACGCTGATATAAAAAGGACCATCGCTTGAGATTACACAGGTATTAAACGCTACAATAAAACGGACCAGAATAGCAAGGACGAAGATACCAATTATTATAGTGGTATTTTTCATAATCAAGAAAGTGACCGCACTCCTCGAATGCTTTCGGGGTGTGGGTGATTTGTGTTTATACTTTTCCGTACGAATTTTTACAATAATATTTGAAATATATTTTAGGGTCTTCACGGATTAGTGTGGGGCAGGAGTTGGGGGACTCTCTCCGGGTAGTAGCGGTGGGAGTTAGGGGTAGTAGAGAAGAGGGTCAGAAATAGTAGAGATGAGGGTCAGGAGTAGTATGGACGAGGGCTATGGGTAGTATAGGGATGACTTGGGGATAGTAGTAGATAGCCCTGAGGGTAATAGCCCCAGAACTTGGGGATAGTCCTTACGGTTACACCGTCCTGTAAGGACAGGATGGTGGAACCATAAAACAAAAACAGGGGGATAGTATGGGTAGGAGTTAGGGGTAGTATGGGGGGGGCCTTCCACCTCGTCTAACCCCTTATAAATCAACGGGTTAAGTTTTGGGCTTTTGGACGAAGGTGTTGATATATGGTGTTTTCAGGGGGTAAAAAATTGGTCAAAAAACCCATATATCTACACCTTCACCCCGTTAGAGATGTCTCAAACAAGACAGAAAAACTCTGATTCGCTTGAGTGTAAATCGGCACTATTTCAGTAACGGTTTTACTCTGGATTACGG
>JASEHY010000197.1 GCA_030018555.1 Planctomycetota bacterium | reverse complement strand
CACTTGTCGGGTAGCAGTTCCCCCGGGAATATCGCGCGAATCGATACTCTGTTGGATATCAAATACCTGATAAATATCTTTTGCAAAAAGCGGGCTGAATTGGTTGAATACTGCAAACGGAAGTTCGTCTAATGTTTTCTGATTCGTTTCACAATATCGAACCAATTTGCCAACAATTTCATGCGCTTGCCGAAACGGAATCCCTTTTTTCGTCAGATAATCGGCGATATCGGTTGCGATAGGATGACCTAGTTCTGCCATCAACCGCATCCGGTCTTTATAAATTTTTATCCCCGGCAGCATTTTCGTTAAAACGGTTAGTGAACTGGTTAAGGTATCGACCGTATCAAACAACGGTTCTTTATCTTCCTGCAAATCGCGGTTATAGGATAACGGCAATCCTTTCAAAATAGTAAGTAGAGCGATTAGGTTCCCATAGACTCGCCCGGTTTTCCCACGGAGAAGTTCCGCGACATCCGGATTTTTCTTCTGCGGCATCATACTGCTGCCGGTGCAAAACGCATCCGCAATTTCGATAAACCCGAATTCTGGCGTTGACCAGAGGACTAATTCTTCAGCGAACCGGGATAAATGCAGCATCGTTATCGCCGCGCAACTTAAAAATTCAATCACAAAATCTCTATCGGAAACGGTATCGATACTATTCTTCGATATCGCCGGAAACCCTAATTGTTTCGCAACATAATTCCGGTCGATGGGGAACGAGGTGCCAGCTAAAGCGCCGGCACCTAACGGCATAATGTTTACCCGTTGATATATTTCATTCAATCGGTCGCGGTCGCGGTCGAACATTTCGAAATAAGCAAGTAAATGATGCGAAAATAATATCGGTTGCGCGTGTTGCAAGTGAGTAAACCCGGGCATAATCACTGAACTATTTTTTTCGGCTAGATTGATGAAAGCAGTTTGTACCTCTTTTATTTGTCGGTCTAGGTCTTTAACCACATCTCGTAGGTATAACCGCAAATCTAAAATAACCTGGTCATTCCGACTCCGGGCGGTATGCAGTTTCCCAGCCGGCGCCCCGATT
Source organism: Planctomycetota bacterium (assembly GCA_030018555.1). Lineage (GTDB taxonomy): Bacteria > Planctomycetota > MHYJ01 > JACQXL01 > JACQXL01 > Yes70-35. The sequence continues at coordinate 1,982 of JASEHY010000197.1, read as the reverse complement.
TGAGCTTGCAACCGCTTTTCGATGCGCATATGGATATCCTCGTCTGCCGGGTTAAATCGGAATTTACCGGTTTCAAATTCTTTAAGAATCTCCTGCAGCCCGCGAACAATTTGGTTGCTTTCTTTATCAGAAATAATTTTGCATTTCGCTAACATCTGGACATGAGCAATACTCCCGATAATATCGTAGCGATATAATCGTTTATCGAAATGCAACGAGGTGGTAAATTGCTCTACCGTCGCATCGGTTCCCGTTTTAAATCTACCGGACCAGAGTTTTTTTGTTTTCATAATAAAAGCAGTCCTAAGTCCTAAGTGATTGCCATCATAACATCGTGAACTGATTCTTAATGCTCAGAAACATCATAACATCGTGAACTTAATTAAAGATTTTCTCTTTCTGTGTGGCACCAAAGGATCAATAATATGACCTTCAATTGGAAAAGAGAAAGATTTAATAATTCTATTCTCTTGTTTAACAACCAGTCTCTTTCTATGAGTAAAGATCGCAGCAACAACATATTGCCCCTCAAGTCTTCTCTTAATGAAATAAGCAGAGCCGTTAACCTCAATTTTGCCACGAGAATCAACTTTTCGGATAAAGGAAACCTTTCCTTTTGCAATAGGAAGATCAAGATGCCCATTGGAGTCGATATATCTTTCAAGGATAAAACCCTTTGGAAGATGTCTAAGAGACTTCCAGAGACGGTCTCTGAGCATTCCTGGAAATCTTGTGCCATGCTCTTTTTGAGTAAGACTCCTATGTGGTTTCTCATAGTGATAATACCGCAGAAAGCGTTCACTGGTTCTTCTAAGAGCAGTAAGGGTAGGACAATTATGTCTTCTCAGCACTCTTTCCTGCCAGAGTTTATTAAAACTTTCCACAGAGGCATTCCTACCAGGTTCTCCTTGAGGAATGAATACCAGATGAATACCCAGAAGCAAGTGAAGACGGATAACTTGAGAGAGGCTATAAGGGTAACGTCCTCCACCAGTAGCAGCCATCTCGTTATCCATCTGGGATACCTGCGGGATGCAGATACTTTGCCATGTTCCAACCAAATGTTTGCACAGAGGGATAGTCTGTTTACCGGTAAACTGACTTGTGGATGCCGTATGTCCTGCCACATCCACAGTGTGAAAGGAATAGAATCGGGTAACTCCCTTTGGTCCTCTGAGATGCCTTGGTCCAACAAGGTCTGTCTGATGAAGGTCTCCCACAGTTTCTGCTTTAAAGTAAGGATAGGGCTGATTATTGTTATTTCTTTTGGTCTTAAGTTTCCCGGTTTTTCCATGACGAGAGAGAATCCTCTCAATGGTGGGGATAGAGGGGACATTGCTAACCTGCCTTTGTTTAAGTTCCCAATGGATAACCTCTGCACCAATGCCAGCAAAGGCAGAGCGTCTGGTCTTGTGAGACTCCAATTCTACTCTGATAGAAAGAACCTTCTTAACCATATATTCAGTGGTTTTTCTCCATATCCTCTTTGGGACACGAAGTCTATCCTTGAGTCCCTCAAACCCAGACTCTTTATATCGTTTAAGCCATTTGGAAAGCCAACCTCTGCCCCTTTGAACCAACTGGAGTATCTTATTAAAACCAATCCCTTCTTTATAAAGTTGTATTGCTTTACATCGTTTCTCATATTCATTTTGATTCTTCATCGCCTTTCCCTCCTTCTAAAAGTTTTTAGAAGAAGTTTAGGCGATACTGCTAAAATCAGTTCACGATGTTATGATGTTTTTTTAGTTCACGATGTTATGATGGAAACCCCCTAAGCACTAAAAGATTATTCTTATTCAAAAAGAATATATGCAATACTTTATGATATTAGTAAATATCTTTAACCACGATTCAAAGCGAAAAAATTCTATTTTTAAAAATGCGATCTGATATTACATATATTGTTGAAAAACTTACTGACTTGAAAAAACAGCAAGACCGAATTCAAGGATTGTTTGGTAATGCTTCTCTTTTCTTAG
>JASEHY010000196.1 GCA_030018555.1 Planctomycetota bacterium | reverse complement strand
GCTCATTAGCGCAGTGCTGCTATCTCGTCGGGCAAAACCAGTTTCTCTGCTCCTCAGTTTTTCTCTTTTTTGGGTTATTTTCACTATCTTGCCGACAGGGAATATCTATTACCTGTATACCCGTCCACTTGCCGAACAGCGTCTCTATCTTCCTTCAGTGGGTTTCTGCATCCTCTTAGCGCTGCTCATCGCAAAGGGCGCTGAATTAATGCAAAGAGCGCGGAAGATTTCTTTGTGGGTTTCGCGGATTAAGCTGCCAAAACCGATTGATGTAGGGCAGATATTCGGCGTTTTAGTGATGGCAGGCATTTTAGCGTTCTACTCAGCAGGGACAATACGAAGGACTGCTGATTGGAAGGAGCCTCTCAGGTTCTGGGAGAAAACCTTCCAAAGTAATCCTAATTATTGGAGAGCACAGGTGAATTTGGGGCTCGCGTATCTTTATGAGAATAGAACTGAAGCGGGCATTCAAATACTTGAGAAAGCCCTCCCCCTGGCGCCGGAAGCGCCCAAAATATATTTTAGCCTCGGATTTGCCTACGAAATGCAGGGAAATATTGAGAAATCGACAGCGGCATTTGAAAAGGGCATAATGACTTTGACTTCTTCTGATATTGATAAAGCCTACCTCAATCCTCATATCAGACGTATTATGCCGAGGATAAAAGAAAGTGACCTGAAGTACACTGAATTTGTCTGGGGAAGCTTTTATCAGATGAGAGGTTTAAAGGAAAAGGCGATCGGATATTATAAAAAATCCCTGGATATTTATCCCGCGCATGCTGAGACACATTATAGCCTGGCGCAAATATATGAAGATGAGAGGCAGTACAATCAGGCGATATTCCATTATCAGCAGGTAATCAAGGCCGAGCCTGAGCATTGGGGAATAGATAAGGTGTATTTTAACTTAGGGAAGATTTACCGTCTGAGAGGCGAACCGGACAAGGCGCTAACTTATTGGGAGAAAGCCGTAGAGATTAAACCTGATTTTTTAGAAGCAAGGGCGAATCTTGCTGAGCTCTACAAAGAAAGAGGAATGTATTCAGAGGCAATTGGCCACTATAAAAAAGCAGTAGAAATTGTCCCTAAGAACTGGGATGTATATTTCAATCTCGGTCTTCTTTATGCAAAACAGGGATTACCTAAGGAAGCCGCTGAGTATTACGAGAAGGCAGTGCAATGCAATCCTAATTTTGCGGAGGCGCATTATCGTCTCGGGCTTCTCTATCTTGATTTCGGACGCTTTGATGATGCGGCTAATCTATTTCAAAGGATTATGTATCTGGACCCGACAGATATGCGGGCTAAGAAAATGTATGAAGTTGCTCTTAAATCAGCAAAACAGATTAAATGAAAATACTTGTCGTAATTCCTACATATAACGAAAAAGAAAATATTCAGAAACTGGCAGAAAAAATTCTTAACCTCAATCTCAATCTTGACCTTCTCATCGTTGATGACAATTCACCTGATGGGACAGGTGAAATTGCCGATAAGTTAGCAAGGGAATATTCACCGGTTAAGGTTGTTCATCGTTCCGGTAAACCCAGTGAAGGGCTTAGCCGGAGAGATGGTTACCGCTATGCCTTAATGCATAACTATGACTATATAATAGAGATGGATGCGGATTTATCTCACGACCCTGAGGAGATACCTAAATTCTTAGAGCAAATTAGGGAGTGGGATGTGGTTATTGGCTCAAGGTTCATTAACGGAAGTAAGCAGGTGGGACGGAATATTTTCCGGAGATCAGGAAGTCATCTGGCAAACCTTTATATTCGTAAAATGTTGAATATAAAGGGTATCCATGACTGTGCTTCGGGCTATCGCTGTTATAGAAGCGAAGTGCTGGAGAGAATAGATTTAGATGATATAAGTTTTACTGGTCCAGCGGCATTAATTAAAACACTATTCAGATGTTGCCAATCGGGTTTCAAGATAAAGGAAATACCGATTACTTATCAAGAGAGACAGTCTGGTAAATCAAAAAAGAGCAGTCCGGGGTTTATAATTGAAGCCCTCTGGACGGTTTTTAAGTTGAAATGTCAGAATTAAATAATAGATATAAATTAGTAAAAGATTATCTTAGAAGGCAAACACGCTTAAAAGGGTATCCCTGTGAATTGGTTATTGAGGCGAGCAATAGATGTAATCTGCACTGTGCAATTTGTCCCCGGGACAGGATGTCAAGAGCGCTTGGCGATATGGATTTTTCTTTGTTTAGAAAAATCATTGACGAGATAAAAAACAAAACCGAGATGGTGGATTTATGTTTTGCCGGCGAGTCGCTGCTCCATCCCGAGATTTTTGAGATGATAAAATACAGTAAGGATAACGGCATAAAAGTATTTATGCAGACCAATGTTACTTCTCTGAATAAAGATGTTTCCCATAAATTAATCAATTCCGGTTTAGACCTGCTTGTGTTGAGTATTGATTCCACAAGAGAAGACACCTACAGGTTAATCCGTGGCGGTGATTTTAAGCAGGTAATAGAAAATGCGGAAAATTTCCTTAAGATTAAAAACCAGGCCGGGCGCCGCTTACCCTACACTATTGCTCAGATGGTCTATACGATTTATAACAAGGATGAAGCGAAAGATTTTTTGCATATCTGGAAAAGCAAGGGTGCGGATAGTGTGCGGATAAAGTATTTTAATGACCGCGCCGGGTCAGTGGACCGCTCATTTGCCGGTGGGCATACTGAGCGGCATAAAGGATTTCCCTGTGTGCGGGTATGGCGGGGCCTGGCAATATTTTGGGATGGGAGAGTGGTCCCTTGTTGTTTTGATTATTCAGGTAAATATATCGTAGGGGATGTGAAATCAGAGAGGATAGCGGAGGTCTGGAATTCCCCCAAAATGCAAGAATTGAGAAAGATTCATCTTTCCGGTATAATTAATAACATAGAGCTTTGCCGAAATTGTTCCGGCTACAAAGGTAATTTTATTGAACTTATTGCTTCGGTTTTTGTTGATAGTTTAAATATCAGAAAACTTACGCCGATTTGGAACCAGGTAAGGTAAAAGTATGATTCGTGACGCCGAACTATATTTGAGAAGACGGGAAAG
>JASEHY010000195.1 GCA_030018555.1 Planctomycetota bacterium | reverse complement strand
ACCTCTCGGTAATCGTCTTCTTCTTATTATTAAATAACCTTATCGTCTTAAGTCGTAAGTAATCCGTCCCCGATATTCCCACCGGGCAGGCATCGGGGAGGGAAAGGAAAAGATATTAAGAGTTTCTAAAGGATACCCCTTTATGCGTGCTCATAAAAAACAACGCTACGGTCTCTTTATCAATCTGGTTCTAATTGCTGCTGTTCTGGGAATCATAAACTTTATCGCCACAGATTATTTCATACGATTTGATTTAACAGAGAACCAGAGCTATTCAGTTACAAAAGCCACCAAAAATATTCTCCGCGGATTAGATGATATTGTTTCAATCAAGGTCTATTGTTCCAAGAAACTACCTCCGCAGCTTGAGCATATCGCACGCGAGATTAAGGATGCCGTGCAGGAATATAAGGCGTATGCCAGAGGCAACTTGCAGATTGAATGGATAGACCCTGCCGAGGATAAGGAAACCGAAGAAAAGGTCAGAGGGTTAGGCATACCTCAATTACAGGCAAATATCATAGAAAAAGATAAACAGCAAGTGGTAAATATCTATCTGGGCATTGGTATCTTCCATTCCGACCGTAAAGAGATTATTCCAGCCGTGCGTGAGGTGAGCAACCTTGAATACGAACTCTCCAGCGCCATATTTAAGGTAAAAACAGGACAACTCAAAAAGATATATTTCCTCACGGGACATAATGAACGCGATATCAATAAAGAGTATAGTACCCTCCGCAGGGCATTAGAGAAAAATTACGAAGTCGCTACGGTTGATACCTCTAAAGACACTCCAATCCCACAAGATGTGGATACTCTGATAGTCGCAAGTCCAAACGAACTCTCGGAACGGGATAAATATGAGATAGACCAATTCTTGATGAAGGATAAAAATATCTTCTTCCTGATTGATACTGTAAATGTTACGCCGGAGGTCTTTATGCCTATGGTGCGGAAACACAATTTAGAAGATATGCTTGAACACTACGGTGTTAAGATAAAGAAGAATCTTGTCTTAGATGGTCGCTCGCATTCGGTGGTCCAGTTTTCTCAACAATTCTTTACCTTTGCAACCAATTATCCGCTCTGGCCTAAAGTAGTTCGTGAGAATATGGCACGGGACAATTCAATAGTGAATCGTCTTGAAACCGTTGCCTTCCCGTGGGTAGGTTCTGTTGAGATTATTAAAGACCGTGTAACGGGTATGGAAGCAATAGAATTATTAAAAACGACTCCGCAATCCTGGACGCAGGAGGACAACTATAATATTGATTACCAGCGGTTAGCCGGACCTCAGACGGGTGAATTTAAACAACACACTTTAGCAGCACTTGTGCGTGGAAAGTTCAAGAGTTTCTTTGCTGAAAAACCTATCCCGCCGCCTAAAAGCACATTAGATACAACATCATCTGTAGAAGTAAATAAAGAACGGCAGACAATAAAAGAATGCTCAAAAGGCGGCACGATTTTAGTGGTCGGTGACTCTGATTTTATTACCGATAACCTTTTAGGGGGAAGGGAAGGCAATCTGTCATTTATCCTAAACGCCTGCGATTGGGCAACCCTTGGCGGCGACCTGATTGGCATCAGAGCCAAGGAAACTGCCTTCAAGCCACTCAAAGAAATCTCTCCACCTTCACGACTATTCTGTAAAATAGTAAATATCGGGTTAGTTCCCTGTTTGTTCATTATTTATGGACTTCTGCGATATCTATGGCGTCAGCGGGAGAAAAAAGTGGTAGAAGAAATAGTTTAGACTAATCCCGACATTCGTCGGGATAACTCGCTGTAACATCCCGAAAGCGTTCGGGATTAACAGCGAGTAAGAAGAAGAGTAATAATATGTTTAAGAAGATTCTCGTTCCCTTAATCTTTCTTATTGTCTTTATTATTATCGCTTTGGTGCTTAAAGGACCATGGGGTAAATCAACCTACTCGCCGGCAATACCTAAAAAGGTTATTACTAATTTTGAGCCAGACCAGATTAACCGCATTGAATTATCCCAGAAAGATAAACAGATTATCCTTAAACGGCAGGAGAATAAGTGGGTGGTTGCTACTTCTTTTAATTATCCAGCCAATCAGGAGAAAGTCTCGGAATTGTTAAATAAGGTAAAGAACCTTAAACAATCCGATATCGCCTCCCGAAATGTGGAAAAGCACTCTATATTTCAGGTAGATGCAGAACAGGGTAAATTATTGAAGATACTTGATACTAAAGAAGTGATACTATCTGATATTTATATCGGTAAAACCGCCTCAGATTTTCAGAGCACTTATGTCAGACCTCGTAATTCTGATGAAGTAGTTATCGTAGATGACAATCTGGGACGATTAGTGCCTCTTGAAACCAAGTTGTGGTTAGACCGCACTATCTTCAAGTTTGACTATAAAGAGATTACTCAAATAACCCTTAAATCAACCATTGACGATAAAACAACAGAACTCGTCTTAAAACAGGCAGAGAATGAAGAATGGTTTATCCTGAGCCGCAGCGAAGGAAGTATTGCCGCACCTGAGACCTATCCCTGTGATAAAGTTATCACAACCGACCTCGCAAAGTGTTTATCCAATCTTGAATTAGAAGATGTTGCCTCCACAACGGTTTTAGCAACATACGGTTTAGACAATCCTCAACACACGGTGCTTGTGCAACGAAAGGATAAACCTCCTTCCACGCTCTTGATAGGTAAGACAACCGAGGGCGGTGATTACTATGCCAAAACCGATTCCTCCGACTTTGTGGTTATCATCCGCAAGGATGTGGTCAAGAAGATAGATAAGAAACTTGAAGAATTTATTGACCGCATCATCACCAAAATTGACCGTGAGAATATCACAGAACTTACTCTGACCTACCCGGACACAGAGATATTCATTAAAAAGGATGAGACAGGCAAGTGGCTACTTGCTTGCACTGAGCCCTTCCTTCGTCAGGACTCCACGAACCCTGACGGGTTCTCTGAGCAAGAACCCGGAACGGGTAAACTTAGCGAACGTGAACGGCCTGTAACGGCAACGGCACAAAATGAGACAGTTGATTTCATCATTAACACCTTTTCTAATCTTACGGCAAGTTCCGCAACGACAG
>JASEHY010000194.1 GCA_030018555.1 Planctomycetota bacterium | reverse complement strand
CCGAGCGAGAGCGAGGCTGGGGGGGCGAGCCTCGCCCTGCTGGGCGGGGGAAAGGTGAGGTATTGTTGGACCCCATAGATATTGCAGGGTTTTCCCGCCTGAGGCGGGTCTTCCCCGCCTCCGCGGGTCTGCCTCTGGCACCGAGATTCTCCCTCGCAAAATCCTCTCTTGTTTTTAGATACTCCTCAATGGATTTCATTGCGAAACTGCCGATAGGGACGAGACGCTCTTTTCTGCCTTTGCCCAGAATATGAGCCACTGAGGAATTAAAATCAATATCTCTTATCTTCAGGTTTGCCAGTTCTGAGACGCGAAGCCCACTACTATAGAGCAATTCTAAAATGGCTAAATTTCGTAGCGATATTAATCTTCCTTCGCGGGGACGATATTTCGGCGGATGAATAAGTGGTTGTTTTATAATATTCTCCACTTCTGACTCCGTCATAAAGTCAGGTAGTTTCTTATTAACACGTTGTGAGCGTATCAAAAGCATAGGATTATTGTTAGCAATCCTTTTCCGAGTAAGAAACTTAAAGAAAGATTTGAGTGTAGCAACCTTACGGGTAATTGTAGTTTTCTGATACTGGCGTTCTTTAAGAAATACCAGATAGGAACGAACTATCAGATTAGATATTTGCTCTGCTTGAGAAGGGTCAGCGATGGAAAATCGCTCCTGCAGAAAATCCCTGAACTGCTTCAGGTCATTACGATAGGAACGAATCGTCTCGTGGGAATAATTCCTGACCGATTCAAGATAGGTTAGAAAATATTCTATTCGTTCTGCCATAGTTATATTATCGGTAAAATCACCAGAATGCTTTAATAGAAGAAATTATTGACAGAAGAATGCGCTGAGGGTATGTTTATATGTTTTATGATTGATAGGAAAAGTTTGGTTATCATATTCTTGGTTGTGGCATCTACGCTTTCGTTAAACCTTCCTGCTCAAGATATATTCCCCCTCACCCTAACCCTCTCCCCTAAGGGGAGAGGGGAGGGTGAGGGGTATATTCAATTCAATCAGCACATCATAGAAACAAAAGGTTCGGTGGACAATATCATCTTGAGGGACATAAATGGTGATGGGATGCAGGAAATAATATTGCAGCAGGGGAAAGACCTGCACATATATAACTTGATACCACAGATAGGGAAAACCACTCTACCTGAAACCATCTGTCGGCTACCTTCAGATGTCTGTGTGTATGATATCGTCAAAAGCAATGTTGTCTATATAAATGATAAAGGTGTTAACCTTTTGCCCATAATAGGAAGTAATAGCGGGACAGGTTCGTCCCGCCTTCAGCGGGGCTCACTGCAAGAAAGTAGTTTGGAGGCAGTCGCACCTCTGCCACAGATTATCAGGACATCAACCATCTTTAAGGATAATAATTTTATATCTCCTCTATATAGACCGTTCATCTTTGATATAAGCGATAAATATCAAACCGCGATTATACCAACCCTCAATGGCTTTAGTTTTTATTGTTCTAATAATATTCTCTCCAGACAGGGTTATCTCATCAAGGAATTATCTCTGCCATTATCTCCTAATGTTTATCAGGGGAATAGTATTTTTGAACCTTTGACTGTAAAGATGAATTTGCCACCATTTGTTATAGAAGATTTGAATAATGATAAGAACCGTGATTTTATCACTCTGGTGGGAAACGAAGTTCAGGGTATGCTTCTTGAAGAGAACGATAACAGTATTTGTTTCAGAGGAATCGGCAATCTATTTGAACAAAAGCAGGGTGATAGTCCTGCGCGTTCTTTTCCACTTTCTATCAGAGACCTGAATAACGATGGTTGTGCTGATGCGGTTGATATTGATATAAGCGAAGGGGTTATTTATATCTACCTTAACCAGTTTCCTCTTCTTGACAAGAACAAGGAGGCAACATCAATTATCCCGTTCTGGCGAGATACTCCCACTCAGATTATCCGTACTAATAAGTGGATTATCTCGCATAGTCTCATTGATTTGAATAATGATTCGCTGGAGGATTTAATTGTCCTCCAGATGGATAAGGTAGGTATAATAGGCGGATTACAGGCAATTATGGCAAAGGCGCTTGAATGGGAGATGGCAGTTTACTTATCCCGGAAGAGTAATAATATTTCTATTGGTATTTATCCCCAGAGCCCTGATTATATTCGTCGCATAAAAGTGCCTTTTGCAATCTTTTATGCCGGACCCGTATCTTTTAGGGCTGAAGGGTTTAGCATCCCTTATATCGGCGGGCTGGAAGGTGATTTCAATGGTGATAAGATAAAGGATTTGTTAATCTACAGGGCAAAAGAAGGAACTATAGAAATATATTCAGGTAATAAGCAAGATGTCTTCAGTAAATCAATCTCTTCGGTGATAAGTCTCTCTTCTATAAAAAAGGGTTTTAATCTTCATAATAATATTATTATTTCAGACTTGAATAATGACGGCAAATCAGATATAATTATCCCTTTTATTAAAGACTCTCTTTCCCGATATGAAATATTTTTATCATATTAAATTTTGTTGACAATATGTGATCAGTCAGATATAATTCATTTTAATCGGTTTACTTTTCGGCAGTGAGCCTTCCTTCGACCCTGAAGACGAGAACCCTGAAGGACAGGGCGAACCTGTGAATAATGTTGATTAAGGAGATAAAGACAGATGAGAAAAAATGATATGGCCGAAATGATTGCCCGAAAATTTGGGATGTCGGGGTTACAGGCGACAAATATTATCAATGAGATTTTTGATATCATTATTAAGACGGTAGTAAAAGAAGGACGAGTAGAATTTCGCAATTTCGGGGTATTCAGTCTAAAACGTCGTAAAGCCCGCACGGCACGCAATCCTAAAACAGGTGTGCGAGTCAATCTCCCATCACGCAAGGTTCTATCCTTCAAGCCCGGTTGTAATGTAAAGAAAAGATTGTCTAAGATATAAGCACAACTACTCACCCCAGCGGGAAAGGATTATTCACCATCCCGCCATTCAGCGGGATAGGCGCCGGCACAAAGACAACCCCCTCGCCCCCCGTACGGGGGGGATTTTTTCCGCCAGAGGCGACCTATTAGCCTGCCCGTTTGCTCAGCGAACCTG
>JASEHY010000193.1 GCA_030018555.1 Planctomycetota bacterium | reverse complement strand
CGCAGGGCGTCGCCCCGCCGGGCGAACCTCGCCCCGAAGGGCGGGAGGCTCGCCTAAGGCGGCGCCTTCGGCGGGAGGAGAAATAGGGATTCCGGTGCCCGTAAGAGCGGTTGGGGTGATGGTGCCGAGTATATCTATCGGTGGCGTCCGGACTTCTGCCCCCTCAAAAACTCCTATCTGCCAGAGTACGATACCTATTATTATAAGGAACACTACGACTAATATTACAATTGCAGTTACTGGTTTCATATAAACTCCTTTTAGAGCCAGTTAGGGCTTTTGACCTGTAAAGGGCAAAAGACCGTTACTGGCTCTTATCCCGACAGATTCGCTTCGCTCACTGCGAGCGAATGTCGGGATTCACTTTCTCATCTTTTTCTTTTCCTCCCAACAGGGCAGATGCTATGAAGATGCTGGAATAAGCACCGATAATGCTACCTATTATCATTGGAAAAGCGAATGAAGGTATTCCACCGCCACTTCTGGCAGTAATGGTAAAGAGTATCGTTACTGTCAAAAACACCGTTAAAGATGTCCAGATTGTCCTGCTCAGTGTTTCGTTGATACTGCGATTTATTATTTTAAGTAGTGGTTCTCCTTTGAGCAGTTTGATATTTTCCCTGATTCTGTCAAAGACCACAATAGTATCATTAACAGAATAACCGATGATTGTCAAGAAAGCCGCTACAGAGGATAGATTTATTTCCAGCCCTATCCCTGAGGATTTGGGCACCAGCATATTGAATAAAATAACACATCCTAAAGAGATTAATACATCGTGAATAATAGCAATGACTGCGGCGAGACCGAACTTGAATTCAAACCTTATTGCCAGATAGATAATCATTCCGAACCAGGAGAGGAATATGGCAATGACAGCATTTCGTTGGATTTCTCTGGCAACCACGCCACCAATAACTTCTACTCTTGAGAATGGTCCGGCAGATAATCCTAATTCTTCTCGGACAATCTTTTCTAAAGATATTTCATCATCTTCCTTAAAATACAGGTCATAGACTTTAACTTGTGTTATTGCTGTCGGAGTAGAAGATTGTCTTTCTTGTTCTACAATAAACGGTTCAGAAAAGCCCTCCTTGGTACAGCGGTTCTTGAGTTTTTCCTGTATCTGTTTGAGGTCTGCATTCTCGGGCAGGGCGAGGGTCATTCTATAGCGGTAATCCTTTACCTTGGAGATGGTGGTTGTTGATAAGACCTGGTCTGTGGCAATTCTGCCTTCAAAAGTTCTTATCAGGTCCCCTTTGAGTCCCTTAACCTGTTCTTCGGTGGCAACAAATTTAGTCCGAATCTGGAATTCGGTGGCTGAATATTGCGCCTCTTTCAAAACCTCCTTAAAAGATGATTTCATATCTCCTTTGATATGCGAAAGGACGCTCTGGATTTCAGCATCAGGATATTTGGCAGTAGAGATATTTGTCTTAGGGTCAATGACAGTAATACCCCTTATTTTATTTCTTACCTCAGCGATATTCATTGGAGAGGTAAAATCAATATTCAATACTGTTCCGCCTGTAAAATCAATGCCGTAACTCTCTTTTCCCTTTGAGAAGAATAACGTTATGGATAATAACACGGCTATCAAGGATAGAATCTTAAACAACGGTGCTTTTGCCATAAAGCCGAAATTGGCTTTAGTGAATATCTTTAACATAGAGAATGACTTGAGCATACCACTTTCTATAGAGGCACGAAGCATAACCCTGGAGGCAAAATAGCCGGTAAAGAGTGTGGTAATAATGCCGATACAGAGAACTACTGCAAAGCCCTTGAGTGGACCTATTCCAAAATAATATAAGATGATACCGGCGAGAAGGGTGGTAAGATTAGCATCAAAGACCGTGACCAATGCACGGTTAAAGCCGGACTCAAAAGCGGCAAAGGTATCCTTACCTTTATTCTTTTCCTCTCTGATTCTTTCATAAAAGATGATGTTAGCATCCACTGCCATACCGAGAGTTAGAACTAATGCGGCGATGCCCGGCAGGGTCAGAGTAGCACTGAAGAATGATAAAATACCCGCCAGAAGAATGAAGTTCATTGCCATAGCAATAATGGCGATAAGCCCTGAAAGATGATAATAGACGAGCATAAAGAGTGCGACTGCGCCGACTGCCAGAATGAATGAGACAATGCCTCTTCTAATCGCATCCTCACCGAGTGATGGACCTACATAGGACTCGCCGATGATTTCCAAAGAAGCAGGAAGAGACCCTGACCGTAGGACTGTGGCAAGGTCCTGGGCTTCCTGCAGAGTAAATCTGCCGGTGATAATGCCTTCGCCATCTGGAATAGGTGTATTGATGGCAGGAGCAGAGACCAATTTATTATCAAGGATGATTGCCAGACGTCTGGCGTCTTCACCGACCTCGGTTCTGGCGTATTTTTTAGTAACATCAGCGAATATTCTGGTGCCGTGCGGGTTCAACTTAAAACTAACGGCCAGCCCTTCTATTCCCTGAAATGTAGTTCCTGCCCGCACGATATGTTCACCAGTTAATTCTGCTTTATCACGGACCAGAACCTGCTCTTCACCCCTGCCGGAACGAAGGTCTTCTCTTTCATACCAGAGATAGCCCGGCGGTGCTTTGGGAAATCTATCCTTGTAATCAGCAACTATCTTCGGGTCTGCCTCAAGTTTGAATTCAAGTTTTCCACTGGAGGTGATTATCTTCTTTACCCGTTCTACCTCAGAGACATCCATCCCCGGCAGTTGTATCAGGATTTGCTTATCGCCATATTTCTGGATACGGGGTTCTTTCAGACCGTGCAGGTTGATTCTACGCTCAATAATCTCCTTTGCCTTTTCGGTGAATTCGCTGATATTACTTTCCGCGATGCCCTCTTTTTTAAGTGCGAGCCGTAATTCCGAACCGCCCTGCAGGTCAAGTCCGAGTTGTATCTTTTTACCCTCAAATAACTCGCCGGGACCGAAAAGCGGTTTATCATCACTCGGATACGCAAAATATCCTGCAATACCGACGAGGATGAGAATAAGAAACAATTGCCATTTTGATGTCTCACTCATTGTCTAAAAACTCACTTTCTTAATCCCCCTTAATAAAGGGGGTTGGGGGTTGTCATCAGTGCGGGAACCCTGCCCGCTGGGTTAATACCCCGCCCGCCTCGCCGCCGCCCCGAAGGGCGAGCCTCCCGCCCCGCAGGGCGAGG
>JASEHY010000192.1 GCA_030018555.1 Planctomycetota bacterium | reverse complement strand
GTGCTGGGCTGGGCAAGAGAGAGACTTAGAGTCCTTTCTTGAGGTCTGGGCTGGGCTTGAAAGAAGCCGTCTTTGACGCCTTGATAGTAATAGTTGCGCCGGTCTGGGGATTACGACCCTTTCGCGCCGCCCTTGCCTTTACCTTGAAAGAACCAAACCCCATCAATTGCACATACTTATCTTTCTTTAACCCACTGCTGATACAATCCAACATGCAATCGAGCCACCTCTCTGCAGACACCTTGGTATCTTTCTGACACTTTGCCATTGATTCCACTAATTCCTGCTTGTTCACTATTTATCACCCCCTCTCATTACAGATTTCAATAATCTGTAACTTATCAATTTTTCTAATAATGTCAAGATAATTTTATTATTTTTCGCTATTTTTGTCAATACTTATGCGGGTTTGAGGGTAGCATTAAAGCGGGTTAAAATCTAATGAATATCGGGTTTGAGATTAGTTTGCCACCTTTTTCATCTGTAACTTCTATGCGGTAACAGATACGCTCACCTTTGCGAGGAATATAATCATCCTTAAAATCAACAGATAAAGGCAGCGGTTGATTGACCTCCTTAATAACCTTTCCCATCCTGATTATCTTCAGGGTTGCCATTATCCTTTTACCTTCCCGCCTGAGGCGCTCGCCTCGCTCCAGCGCCCGCTCCGCCTCCCCGCTCCGCTCTCGCTTGAGCGAGGCGAGGGCGGAGACGAGGCGAGAGAGCGGAGCGGGGGTCTGACCCGCCTCCGCGGGTCTGCCTCCGGCACCGATTAGTAGTGATGACTGTCCAAAGAGAGTGCTTTTGTAAGAGATTTTGACCCGTATCCTCGGAGTTGATGAGGTAACTAATTCCTCTCCGCTGTAGGCCCCGTTAGAAGTCCGTTCCGACAAAGTCGGAACGGCAGTCCCGCCCAGGCGGGATTTACTTCTAACGGGGTAAACAAAGAATTCCTCCAGCATCATCGGAGGTGAATCCTTTGCTTTAAGAATAGTATAAGTCTTGCCTGTCCGCAGGGCGTCTATCGCAGCGAGGTATGATTTCTCTTTCCCTTTTGGCAAAAGAAATATGGTTAATACTTTATCTATCTCTTTGTCGCCATAGTCATCAAGTTCACCGATTGCCCAGACTGGCTTATCTCGTCTGCCTTCGGAATATTCTCTGAGCACCTCGTCCCAGTAGCCGCCGGGCAGACCGATTTGCTGGTAGCCCTCCCAGAGAACTCCGAAGCCGGTGTAATTGGTCGTGGCTTTTAGCGACTCAGGATAGGGTAAAGTATTAACACTAATATTCCCTTTACGAAGCGATTGTCTTGCTTCAGGATGCGCCCAGAAGGTCAACCCTCCTTTTTTCCTCACATAGTCTATCAAATCCTGATATGGCGCATAGCCCTGATTACTCTGGTACTGATTAAATCTGGATTTGCCATTGCCAATCAAAGGCAGGTTTTTATATGCCTCAATATCATTAAGCCCTATCACTAATATATGTTTACCGCGGTCATTGATGGTAAGATTATCCTTGAAATAACTACCGCTCCAGTAATAAAAAGGTGTGGATTCCACGCCGTCTATGATAAGGACATCATCTGAAATAGAATGTGCCTGAGAGAGCACTGCGAAATATTTTTCCAGTCCGTATCTGAAGACCGATGGTTCATCAACAGTCTTTTTAATAAGCCATCGCAGGGGCCAGAGTCCGTATTCATACTTCTGCGTATCGTGGTCAGTAATAACCAGTATCCCTATCTCATGCCTTCTGGCAAGGTTTATATAGTCAGCGATGGTCCTTTTCCCGCCACTGGCTGGGGTCTGGAGATGGATTGCGCCGGCGATATGACTGAATTCCACATCCTCTTGATTGCCATAGCAAAGAATAAAATCTGTCAGAGAATACAGAATACAGAACACAGAAAACAAGATAGAGAATAGATTCCGAATCATATTATCAACATAGCGTCGCCGTAACTATAAAATCTGTATTGCTTTTCTATCGCTCTCTGGTATGCTTTCATAATCATTTCTCTGCCGGCAAAAGCACAGGCCAATGCTAATGGTGTGCCGTGTGGCAGATGAAAATTGGTTATAAGAGCGTTAACCATCTTGAATCTATACGGCGGATGGATGAATAAATCAGTCCAGCCGCGGGTCAGGGTTGCCCGTAGAACCCGTTGTTTCTCCAGTAATGGATGAATCATTCTTGTCTTAATATTATCGGCAATCGTCTCCAGAACTCTACAGACCGATGTTCCGACTGCAATGACCTTTCTGCCTTTAGCGTAACCCTCTGATAACACTCTCATTGCCGAGGAGGAAACCTCAAAGTATTCTCTCTGCATCTGATGGTCTTCAAGATTTTCTGCCCTTATCGGCTTAAATGTGCCTATTCCAATATGAAGGGTAATATAGACGATGGTTATTCCCTTTGCAGAGAGTTTCTTAAGAAGATTGTTAGTAAAATGTAGTCCTGCGGTAGGTGCTGCGATTGAGCCGATTTCCTCTGCATATACCGTCTGATAGTCCCTTTTATCTCGCTCAAGATAGGGGTCATTATCTCTATCTCTTTTGATATAAGGTGGCAGGGGCATCTTTCCGATTCTCTGAAGGGTGCTAATGTCTATCGCTGGGTCTGTCCTGATAAGCCAACCATCTTTCCCCTTCTTGAGAAGGGTTATTGTTATTGTCTCGCCTTCTTGCAGTGAGCCCCAGTGGGATAAACTCCGCGAATCTGTTGATATCACCCGAAGTGTTTCTCCTTCTTTAAGATGAGAATTATTCAGTAGTGCCTGCCACACTGTTTTGTCTTCGCTATCCTGCTTACATACAAGAACCTCTACCATCCCTCCGCTCTTACGCTCTCCTATCAGCCGTGCTGGCACCACGTGGGTATTATTCAGGACAAGAATATCTCCCCTCTGTAAATACCTTATTATATTATAGAACTTACCAGCGTCTGCTATCTCACCGATAGAACGGTTTAGGACGAGGAGCCGGCTATTGTCACGCGGTTTGACCTGTTTCTGGGCAATAAGTTCTCTCGGCAGAGCATACTCTAACTCGGACAGTTTCATAATAGGAAAACAACCACAGATTTCACAGATTACACGGATTATATTCTGGAAAATCTGTGCCTATCTGTGTAATCTGCCCGTTCCGGGTTCTCGCTCAGCCCTTCAGGGTTCTCGTCCAGAGACCCTTCAGG
>JASEHY010000191.1 GCA_030018555.1 Planctomycetota bacterium | reverse complement strand
CGCTGAAATCACCATCCCAACCCTTAACGGTAATATCCAGATGAAGATACCACCAGGCACCGCTAATGGACAAGTCTTCAGGTTAAAAAATACAGGATTCCCCAATATGCACAATCATAAACAACGCGGACATCAACTGGTCAGGGTTGTTATTGAAGTCCCCAAAAACTCCTCTGCAGAACAACAGGAACTGCTTAAAAAGTTTGCTTCTACAGAAAATCACTCTAATATCAATGTGGCGCGTAAGGTCAAACTCTGGGAAGAACCGAAGTAAGCCACAGATTACACAGATTAATCGGTTGGGATAACCTTTGCCACGAAGACACAAAGGCACTAAGAAGAAATTAAAGGGGTTGTTTTCTTCGTGCCTTTGTGGCTAATTTTTATACTTTCCTATACTATGAAAAAGAAATCCGATGACAAACAACATCATTCACCCGCGACATCGCCCCTGCCTGACGCCGAGCGTCGGCAGTCAGAGGAAACACCACCAGTGAATAATATCAAAATAGAAATAGCGACTCACCCCCCAACCTGCGAGGCATCTGCTGAAAACTTGTCTGGTGAATTAGAAAAACTCCAGAAAGAGATAGAAGAACTGCGAAAAACCGCCTCTGAACGAGATGAGTTCCTCAAACTTCTCCAACGAGTCCAGGCGGATTTTCTTAACTACCAGAAACGCGTCAAGCGAGAAAAAGAAATCTGTGATAAATACGAGGGCGAAAATCTCCTGCGAGAACTTCTGCCCGCTCTTGATAACCTCACACGCTCTCTCAAAATCAACTGCACTACTGACGAGGCACGTTCTATTCAAGGCGGCGTTGATCTCACTAAAAAAGAAATATTCAGAATCCTCTCAAAACGGGGCGTAACACAGGTCAAAACGGTCGGTGAAACCTTTGACCCCTATCTGCACGAAGTAGTGGAGGGAATAGAATCGGATGAACACAAAGAAAACGAGATTGTTGAGGAAATTTCTGCCGGCTATTTCCTGCACGACCGTCTATTGAGGCCGGCTAAAGTAAAAATCGCCATTAAACCCACTCAAAAAGAAACCATAGAAAAGCAGAACATTACAGAATGGGGGTAAAAAACAAGGAAACTGCAACCACTCTACGAATCCTGACCCTTCGGACCCTGACGGGTCCTCTGGGCGAGGACCCGGAACGGGCGGGTTCTTCCCACGCCCCTGAAGGGTCTTGGTAGCCACCATCCCGTGAGGGACTGGACGAGAACCCTGAAAGGCAGAGCGACCCTTCGGATGTAGAGCATCCTCAGGATGCGAAGCAGAACCCGGAACGGGCAGATGAACACAGATGGACACAGATAAATCAGTAGGTAGTAGGTAGAATATAGTAGGCAGGAAAAACCACTACATTCTACCTTCTACATACTACATCCTATAATAAATGTAAAAAAGGATTAGAGCCAGTTAGTCCCGCAGGATGTTACTGGCACTTATCCCGAGCAAAGCGAGGGAAAAGTCTATGTTCGGTAAAGATATGAATTTAGGCAATTTCAAGAAGATGGCAGAAGAGATGCAGAGCAAGATGGCACAGGTTCAGGACGAACTCAAGGAGCGAGTAGTGGAGGGCTCGGCAGGTGGAGGAGCGGTCATCGCCTATGTCAACGGCGCCCAGGAAGTCGTCGGCATTAAACTCAATCCTGATGTGCTTAAACCGGAGGATAGCGACCTGCTCGCAGATTTAATAACGGCTGCGGTCAATCAGGGATTAGAAAAATCACGCAAACTATCTTCTGAAGAGATGAACAAAGTTACAGGCGGTCTGGCTGGACTCACCGGCTTACCTTTTTAAGTTTAGTAATGAATATCCGCAATCGTAAGACAATCCTCAAAGATTACGACAAAGAATAATGCATAGTCTGTTACAGGATATCGGGATTTCAATTATTGTTGCAACGATAATAGGCATTGTAACTTACCGCATCAAACAACCCATTATTTTAGGATATCTGATTGCCGGTGCATTAATCGGTCCGGAAATCGGACTGAAACTCATTACCCATCCTGCGAATATCGAAATTATTTCTGAAATCGGTCTAATCTTTCTGCTTTTTATTATCGGACTGGAAATGAACATCCCCAAGATTATTACCTCTGGAAAACAGGTAATTATCGCTGGTTTGGGTCAATATCTCCTTTGCGTTTTACTGGGATTGGGATTTTTCTCGCTCCTCGGCTATGGACTCAGCGGCAAAAATATCACTGGCTTATACCTTGCCTTATTATGTGCCTTGAGCAGCACCGCCGTCGTGGTAAAATTACTCTATGATAAATTTGAGATGGACACTTTAGCCGGCAGAATCACCGTCGGGGTTTTAATCATCCAGGACATCTGGGCAATTCTAATCCTTGCCTTCCAGCCCAATTTGCAGAACCCACACCTTTCATTCTTTGTAGTCGCCATCTTGAAGACCATCGCATTGTTAGGAGTCGGGTTCTTGATGAGCAAGTATGTCTTGAAACATATTTACGAGTGGATTTCTAAATCCCCTGAGATGGTAGTTGCGACATCTATCGGATGGTGTGCATTTGTTGCTGCTGCCGGCGGATACATCGGTTTATCAAAAGAAATGGGTGCTCTTATCGCCGGGCTTTCTATCTCTATTTTCCCTTATAGTTTGCATATCACCGCAAAAATACTTCCTTTAAGGGACTTTTTCCTCACCCTCTTTTTCATCTCTCTGGGAATGAAGATATTACTACCGCCGTTTTCTCTTATCTTTATAGTTTTAGGAGTGGTGGTCTTCGTTATCGTTTCCCGCTTCATTACGGTATTACCGCTTCTTTTACTTGCCGGAAGCGGCAGGCGAACAGGAATTATTACCTCCCTGAACCTTTCCCAGATTAGTGAATTCTCACTTGTCATCGCGGCAATCGGGGTCAGTTATAGCCATATCGGAAAAGATATAATGGTAATAGTTATCTACGCTATGTCTATTACCTGTATCATCTCTTCATACTTTATTAAGTATAATCATGAAATATATCTTTATCTGACCAGAATAATCAGCCGTTTCGGGATTAGAGCAAAAGAAATAGAGAAGAAAGAAGAAGACAGAGAGGAAAAAGGACATTCCATAGTGATTTTAGGATTTCATCGCGGAGCAAGAGCCCTGGTTGAAACCATTTCAGCCCAGAGACCGGATTTGCTTGAACAAATTATTGTCATTGACTTTAACATAGAAATCTTAAATGCACT
>JASEHY010000190.1 GCA_030018555.1 Planctomycetota bacterium | reverse complement strand
AGGATATCAGAAAAGAATCTTTAATAAGAAGATTGAGCATGGCAAAGAATGGTACGCCGAGAGTTTGGTGGAGACAGGGAGACCATTAGATGGATATAAAACAGGCAGGGGAAAGATGAGAAAGGGACTGCCTTCTCTGGGAATGATGGCTCTGACCGGTGATAAAGAGTTGTTAAAATACTTAAAGAAAGAAGATGAGATTGACCCAGCCCCTGCACGCAGGGGCTGGGTTGAGGGTGACCTGGTCTGTGCGGTCAAGCCGGATAAACTCCGCGGGTTCAGGAAACTTCTGAGGAACAAACTTGTTTCTGCTGGTTCCTGGATTATTAAGACAAACTATAGCGAGAAGATAATCAGGATGATGAATGAGCGAATCAATAAATTAGTGAATAAGCATCGTGCCGAGGGCATTGCTCCATTTACACCAAACGGTCCTTCCTACGTTAATTTTGCGGTTGTAGAGACCGATGACCCGTCTAACCCCAACAAGAAAATTAAACGACTAATTCTTGACATTCAGGTATCTACCATTATTTTAACTAACAAAAGGAGGTAACAAGATGCACGATAAGTATATGTCAGAAAGAGATAGAAGCCAGAAAGACCATTTTCTTTTCGGCGAGGAGTTCTTCGGCACAGAGCCACCTACGATAATCTATGAGAAAAAACCGATAGTTAATCCAGCCAGCGGTGAGACCGTGAAGGGTCTTTATTCTGCATGGATAATCTTAAATAATCCGGCACAATATAATTCATATACTACAAAGATGGTCAAGGGTGTGATTGCCGGTTTCCAGCGGGCTTCGGCTGATAATAGCATCGTAGCGGTTGTTTTTACCGCAGTGGGCGACAGGGCTTTCTGCACCGGCGGTAATACCAAAGAATATGCCGAATATTATTCCAATAATCCCACTGAATACGGCAACTATATGGATTTGTTCAATGCAATGGTTGACGGGATACTTAATTGTAAAAAGCCGGTCATCTGCCGCGTTAATGGTATGCGGATTGCCGGCGGCCAGGAGATTGGAATGGCGTGCGATATAGCGATTTCGTCTGATTTAGCGGTCTTCGGTCAGGCAGGTCCCAGGCACGGCTCGGCACCTGATGGCGGGGCAACGGACTTCCTGCCTTTATTTATCGGAATAGAAAATGCCCTCTGGTCCTGCACCTCCTGTGAGGTCTGGAGCGCCTATAAGATGAAACACCTCGGACTTATCAGTAAAGTAACGTCTGTAATCAAAGAAGGCAATACCTTCATCCGTAATCCTTTAGTTATTACTGACCGTTATGTAGAGAATGGTGAGGTTGTCTATGGAGAGTTTAAGAAGGGTAAAGAGGTAGAGGAAGCCAGAACATATCTTAAAACCGCTAAGACCGATTTTGAGTTGCTTGATAAAGAGGTCAATAATATTATCTGGACTTTTACCAATCTTATGCCCGGGTGTCTGATAAAGACCATAGACAGTATCCGGCTCAAGAAGAAGTTTTATTGGGACCAGCAGAAACTGCCCAATCGCCACTGGCTGGCGGTTAATATGGCAACCGAGGCATTTATTGGCTTTAATGCCTTTAATAGCAGGAAAGTTACTGGCAAAGACACGATTGATTTTATTAAATACCGTCAACTACTTGCTGAAGGTCATCCGTTTGATGAGGAACTGATAAAACAAGTGATGCCCAAACTTTCTGAGTAATATGAATAATATGGAGTTAGCAAATAAAGGCGCTATTGTTACTGGAGGCAGTGTCGGTATCGGCGCTGCGATTGCCCTTGATTTGGCTCGTAACGGTGCTAATGTCGCCATCAACTACCGCAAACACGTTGACGAGGCAAACAAAATAGTGGAAGAGATAAAGAAAATGGGTCGCAAGGGACTGGCAATTCAGGCAGATGTTACACTTTATGCCGATGCGGAAAAGATGGTCCAATCTGCACTCAAGGAATTCGGTCGGCTGGATATTCTGGTTAATAATGCCGGCATTAATCAGGATGCGGTGGTCTGGAAGATGACCGAAGAACAATGGGATAGTGTTATGGATATCAACCTTAAGGGATGTTTCAATTATATCCGTGCGGTTGCCGGTATCTTTAAGGCACAGGGACACGGCAGGATTGTCAATATTACTTCCATTAATGGCTTGAGGGGTAAATTCGGGCAGTCAAATTATTCAGCATCCAAGGCAGGCATCATCGGATTGACCAAGTCGGTCGCAAGAGAGATGGGCAAATTTAATATCAATATTAATGCGGTTGCGCCGGGATTGATTGAAACCGATATGGTCATCAATGCACCTGAAGAAGTAAGGCAAAAAGCACTTGCCGAAATAGTGCTGGGCAGAATCGGCAAGCCCGAAGAAGTCGCCTCGGTCGTCTCTTTTCTCTGCTCTGAAAAGGCAAGACATATTACAGGTGAAGTAATAAAAGTGGATGGGGGACAGTATATTTAGCCACAGATTCCACAGATTGTTTTATGAAGATAGATACCAGACGAATTGAATTTTTGGATGACAAGATGGCAGAGATTCTCCGGCATAAAACTCCGACAGAACGGCTGGCAATTGCCTTTAAACTCTGGTCATCCACCACTCGGTTATTGGCATCATTTATTGGTTCCATACACCCGGACTGGGATAGGCAGACAGTTCAGAAAGAAGTAGCCCGAAGGATGTCCTATGGAGCAGTATGAATTACTGCAGAAACTGGTCAATTGTTTTGAGTCATTGGGTATACCTTATTTCATCACCGGCTCCATTGCCTCAATGGCTTATGGTGAACCGCGCCTGACCAACGATATTGATGTGGTGGCTAAGATTGAGCCGGAACAGATTACTGAACTTAAAAGGTGGTTTCCTGAATCGGAGTTTTATCTGGATACTGAAGCGGTTAAAGAGGCATTAGAACATTCCAGTCAATTTAATATTATCCATCCGGCTTCTGGCTTGAAAATAGATGTGATTATCAGTAAAAATGATGATTTTGACGACAGCCGCTTTCGTCGGATACGAAAATTGCATACAGCCGAAGATTCCCAAGGTAATTTTTCTTCACCTGAAGATGTCATTATTAAAAAGATGGATTTTTATCGGCAAGGAGGTTCGGAAAAGCATTTGCGCGATATTATAGGAATTATTAAGATCTCCGGCGACTCTCTAAATTTTAACTATATTAATCAGTGGGTGAATAGATTAAACTTACAGGATATTTGGCAATTGGTGCAGAAATAGCCCGCATTATTCATAAATTTCTATACGATTATGCAGGAGACCATGAGATAA
>JASEHY010000018.1 GCA_030018555.1 Planctomycetota bacterium | reverse complement strand
CCTGAACTTGTTTCAGGGCAAGGTTCAGGGTGACATTTTTGGGACTTTATCAACAGTCTCAGTATAGAAAAGAATCTGCTATTTACTACACATTATTTATCAGGAGATACTGGATATGAGTGCAAACATCGTCCGGGAAACATCGCTGAGCCAAAGTGATGGATTGCAGTTTTTTAACCGTGGCAAGGTCAGAGATATTTACCAGACCAAAGACTATCTGCTGATTGTTACCACAGACCGTATCTCGGCTTTTGATGTGGTTCTATCTGACGCGATTCCTCAGAAAGGTGCAGTGCTGACAACACTCTCGGCTTTCTGGTTTGATAAAATTAAGGATATTACTCCTACTCATCTTATTACCGCTGATTTTAATCAGATTGTCTCAAAAATACCATCTCTATCAAAGCATAAAGAGGAGTTAGAGAAACGAGTAATGCTGGTGCGAAAGGTTAAGGTCTTTCCGGTGGAGTGTATCGTCCGTGGCTATCTTGCCGGTTCAGGTTGGAAGGAATATACTAAACAAGGGACTATTTGCGGTATTGAATTGCCACCAGGGTTGAGAGAGTGCGACCGTCTTCCCTCGCCTATTTTTACGCCTTCTACCAAAGCATCCATCGGACACGACGAGAATATCTCTTTTGATAAGATGGTAAGGTTATTAGGTAGTAAAGATGCGGAGGAATTAAAAAACAGAAGTATTAAGATTTATCAGAAGGCGCATCAATACGCACTGTCTAAAGGTATTATTATTGCTGATACCAAGTTTGAATGGGGCAGAATCCCCGCCCCTAACGGGATAAGTGCGACTAATTCCCCCAGTGGGGTCAAGGTCGCACTAAAAGGTGAGAAAGAAAGCGGTGAGATTGTGTTGTGTGACGAGGTATTAACGCCTGATTCTTCCCGTTTCTGGCCTGCGGATAGTTATTCTCCCGGCAGAGGACAGGTTTCTTTTGATAAGCAGTTTGTTCGTGATTATCTGGAATCAACTAACTGGGATAAATCTCCACCTGCGCCTGAATTGCCGGAAGAGATTATCAGAAAAACCTCTGAAAAATATATAGAAGCACAAAAAAGATTGACTGGTAATTGTTGAGTCTTGTATAAATAATGCGCGGGTGGTGGAATTGGCAGACACATACGTTTGAGGGGCGTATGCCGTAAGGCGTGCGAGTTCAAGTCTCGCCCCGCGCAGTAAGGACGTATTGCAATACGCCCCTACCCCTACAGGAGAAATAGTTTATGTATAAGAAAATCATCATTCTTTGCTCGCTCTGGATGGTAATATTGATTGGATACTCTATCGGTAACTCTTCTGGTCAAGAAAAGTCTGGCATCCCTCTGGGACAGGCACCAAGCACACCAGATAATATAATGAAAGTGGATGAGATAAAAATAGGAATGAAGGGCTTCGGAAAAACCGTGTTTCAAGGCACTACCATAGATAAGTTTGATGTGGAAGTTGTCGGCATTCTTAAAAATGCGGTCGGTCCAAAATATGATATGATACTAATCAGATGCTCTCATCCGGTGATAGAAAAAGCCGGTATTATTGCAGGAATGAGTGGTAGCCCTATCTATATTGTAACCGATGCGGAAAAAGAACCGGATGGTTGGCTCATCGGCGCCCTGGCTTATGGCTTTTCTTTCCAGAAGGAGAAAGAACATCTTGCCGGTGTTACACCGATAGAATTAATGCTCTCTGATTTGAATAAACCTCCTGAAAAGCAAAGTTATCTGTCACCAGATGAATCTCAGGATGGCAAGACTCGGACAGTTCAAGGGGTTCAAGAATTCAATCCCTCTCCCTCACGGGATGGTGGCTACCATAGTTCAAGGAGTTATATTGATGGGGTGCTTTGCGCAGAACTCAAGCCACTGATGACCCCTTTATTTATCTCTGGAGTAAACTCTTATCGTATGCGGTATTTAGCCGGAGCATTGGAGAAATATAATTTTATTCCGCTTCAGAGCGGTTCGGCAACTTCAGACCTTAAAGAATCAGTTTCCAAAGACCTTGCCCCAGGCAGTGCCGTTGGGGTTGCTCTTGTCAGGGGCGATGAGGAGTGGACAGGTATCGGAACCGTTACCTATGTGAAAGGCGATAAAATCCTTGCCTTCGGACACGGTATGAGTAAGTGGGGCGAAGAAGTTTCGGCACCCTTAACCAATGCTTATATCTACGGTGTCCTATCAAGATTATCAATGTCTGTTAAGTTTGGCTCTGCGGTAAGAGAGGTCGGCGCTCTTTGTCAGGATAGAAGGTCATCAATTAGTGGCATACTCAAAAAAAGCGTTAAGATGCTTCCGATGAAAATATCTGTCCAGAATCTCAAAACCGGTCGCTCGGAGACCTTTAACTATGAGATATTAGACCATTATTATGTTTTTCCTGATGTCATTCCGTGGTTGATGTGGAGTGCGGCTGATGCGGTTGAATTAACACCTTTTGAGCCCGCCTTGATTGAGGTTGTCACCAACTTAAAGATTAAGGACTTTCCTGCGGTTAGTTTCCGTAGATTGGTCAGTGACTCGCCCTCAGGTGCCGGTTGTGGTGCTATCAGAAATGTCTTCAACCCTATCTGGTATAACCCCTATATGAAGGTGCCGGTTGAAAATGTGTCTTTTGAATTACGAGTCCTGAATGAAAATAGAAATCTACAAATATTAAATGTCTGGACCGAAGCCGAAGTAAAAGAAGTTCTGCCCGGCGAGACCGTAAAAGTTTATTGCCGTCTGAAACCATATCTTAAGGAACCTTTTGTCAAGACTATAGATGTTGTTATCCCGAAGGATTTAGAACCGCCGACTAAAGTAACTGTTACCGTGATAGGGTCAAATAGTTTAACTTCTCCTCTGCCTACCCCGACCAATATCCCCGAGTTGATAAACTATCTGAAATCATTCTATGATGGAGGCAATCTGGTTGCCGTTCTCACCCTGCCTGATACTAATCTAAAATTCAGAGGCGAGGTTTTTGAGCGATTGCCGAGGTCTATCTTGAGA
This sequence comes from Planctomycetota bacterium, assembly GCA_030018555.1. Classification (GTDB taxonomy): domain Bacteria; phylum Planctomycetota; class MHYJ01; order JACQXL01; family JACQXL01; genus Yes70-35. The sequence continues at coordinate 10,229 of JASEHY010000018.1, read as the reverse complement.
GGATTAATCAATCAGTGGGATGGTCCGGTTTACGAAACCTCTCCCTTTGATACCTATCAAAAAAGACCAAGTTTGCTTAAACCCCTTGAGTTAGGGCAGGATTATATATTAACAGTAGAACCTTCTTCCAGAGGAGAATATCTGGTTTCCGGGAGGGGCTCTATTTCTATCAATGTGGTGAAATATAAACATAAATAGTTCGGAGTCTGCGAACTACTAAAGGAGGATTTTGATATGATGAGAAATTTGTCTCTAATAAGTGTGTTTCTTGGTGTTCTCTTATATTCTGGGTTTTCTTTCGCGGTCCAGACCGCTACATGGGAAATCAGCGACCCTTCTGCCTTCCGCAAAGGCGAGATGGATGGCGCAATTCTCTCCGCAGATGGATTCCTTACCACCGGCTTAACCACTACTAAAATTGCCATTGCTAACCAGCCCATTACTGACGAGGATATGGGCTTGTGGTGTTCTCTTAAGATAAAAGATGAAACCTATTTCGGCTCTGCCAAGGGTATAATCTATCAACTTAATCTCAAAGACAATAAATTAGAGGAGTTCTTTAATACAGGCGAAATGCTGGTAACTTCAATGGTGGTTTCCTCAAAGTTCATCTTTGCGGGAACTTTAGGCAATGGAAAAATCTTCAAGATTGACCGCTCAAAGAGAAATAGTGGAAGTGTTTTTACTACCTTACCGCAGGAGGATAAATATATCTGGCAACTCTGTTTTGATAATGACGCTAATCTCTATGCCGGCACAGGACCGGGTGGTAAAATCTACAAGATTGACAAAACAGGCAAAGCAGAAGTCTTCTACGATACCAAGAAAAAGAATGTTCTTTCACTGCTCTTTGACGGCAAGGACTTTCTTTATGCCGGAACCGCAGAGCCGGGTATTGTTTATCGCATTTCTCTAAAAGGTAAACCGGAGATTGTGGGTGACTTCGGAGATATGGAAATAAAGGCTTTGTTATATAATAAGGAGAAAAAACAACTCCTTATCGGAGCCAATAAAGCCACCAGAATGCCTCCACAGCAATTTCTCGCCTTGATACAGGAGAGTGCTAAAAAGTCACAGACCCCGCCTCTGCCGACACAATCCCTTCCACCTGAACCAACCACGCCAGCCGGCGCCAAGAATGACCAGCAACAATCACCTCCGAAAGAACAGAATGAGAAACAAAAACCAGAACAAACTCCTCCTCAGCCCCAGAATAAGCCATCAGGAGAATCACCCCCACCGAAAGAGACCCCTGTGCCTGATAAAAAATCAGTCCCACTCCCCTACGGGACAAGTAAATTAGATGATGAAAACGATATCATATTTGATGACGAGGAGGAAGAACCAGCCATGCCTGAGGATAAAAGGGGAAGAGAGATAACTCAACCGCCTCCGCCTGTGCCTCTTCAACCTCCTCCACCTTCTGCACCGATAATGACTCCTCCTGTCTCAGCGCCACCGCCACCATCAGCAGCAACCACCAAACCTCCGGTCCATTGTGTTATCTACATCCTCACTGATAATCTTATTAAGGAACTTATTTCCTTTAATGATTGCTATCTAACAGAGATGAAATTAAATAAAGAAGGCAATATTATTATGGGGACAGATAATAATGGCAGAGTATATCAGGTCTTTACGGATGGCAAATTTTCTATACCGTATGACCTTGAGATAGGACAGATTCTAACTCTGGTAATGGATAAGGAAAACAACCTTTCTGCTGTCGGGACGGGTCAAAAAGCATTTGTGTATCTGGTAAGACCTGACCTTGTGGTTTCGGCGAGTTTTACGACAGATGTCCTGGACGCTAAATTCCCGGCACGGTGGGGCAATTTCTCATTCAAAGGACAGGGGAAATTAAACATCCAGACCCAGAGTGGTAATACCGCAAAATCTGATGAAACATGGTCAGAGTGGTCTGCGCCAATCTCGGTCCCGGCAGAGGATTCAGTAAAACCTACAAGCCCTGTTGGTAGATTCCTGAAACTAAAACTTATCTGGGAGGATAAAAATACCGTGATTAAACAGATAACACAAAACTATCTTATCTTTAACCAGCAACCCAAAATAACGGAATTTAAGGTTGCACCGATTCCGCCACCGCCACCAACCGGTATCATTCCGAGAGTAACTTCACGAAAGTTAACCTATCAGGCAAGAGACCCTGATGGCGATGCGATTTCTTATCGGCTTTATTACCGCACAGATGTCCAGAAGGAGTGGCTCCTGCTCAATCAGGACCAGCCCGGCGGATTAATCACCGCCGCAGAATACAACTGGATTACGGATTCGCTTCCTGATGGTAAGTATCTTATCCGCCTTGAGGCAACGGATGAAAAGGTTAATCCTCAGGGCTACGCCCAGAAGGATAAAAAAATATCAGAAGAACTCATCGTTGATAATACCAGACCGGATATCCTCTTTTCAGTATCCGTCACAGGACAGGACAAAATGGAATGCAAAGGCAAAGTGGAAGATTCTATCAGTATTATTAGAAGAATAGAGTATTCCCTGAATGGTGGAAAATGGGAACTGGTGTTTGCAGAAGACGGGATGCTGGATTCTAAATCTGAAAGATTCAATTTTACTCTGGAAAGTGCTCTCAAGAAGGGCTTTCATAGTGTATTGATTCGCGCCTTTGATGCCTCTGGGAATATGGGGCTTTCTACAGTAGAGTTTGAGAAGAAATAATTATGCCCTTTACCCGTCTTGTTGGCAGATGGCTTTTTAGATATCGCTGGCTTTTTTACCTCGTGGTCTTTGTGCCGATGGCTTTGATTCGCTGGAATGAAATCCGTCACTTCACAACCTGGCCTGTAGGAATATTTCTGGTCTTTATTGGCTCATCAATTAGAATCTATTCCGCATTCTATATCGGATGGAAAGGTAGACCTGATGACCCCCTCAAACGAACCTTCACCACTTCAGGACCGTATCGTTATACTCGTAACCCTTTATACTGGGGCAATATCATAGGGTTTGCCGGCGCTGCTGTCCTGTTCAAATTACTCTGGTACATACCCATCGCGGTAAGTACAATATTCTTACTCCATCATCTACTTATTGTGTGGTATGAGGAAGAAAGGATGCGGGAGAAATACGGCGAATCGTATGAGCATTATTGCAAAACAGTCCCACGGTGGGGACCAAAATTATCTCATCTTGTCCCGGTGGGTGAAGACAGACAACCATTCCCCATCTTACGGGTATTTCTTTCAGAATTAGGCACTATCGCAGGCCTGGTCGGCACAATAATTACTGCTCTACTTAAAGAATTATACTTATCCCATTGAAGCGGGACGCCCTCTCGCCAAAGGCGGGGTGTGTTACTTTAGTTTCTTTCTCAGGGCTTCTTGAATCTCTGCGGGGACGAAGAGTCCCACATCTGCGCCCAGAGAGATTGCTTCTTTAAGAAGACGAGATGATATATAAGAATATTTCTCGCACGCCATCACAAAGATGGTTTCAATATCAGGCGCAATGGCACGATTGGTTAAAGCCATCTGGAATTCATACTCAAAATCCGATATAGTTCTGATGCCTCTGAGAATAATATTGGTTTCCTGTTTGCGGACATAGTCTATTAACAGTCCACCAAACGAGTCAACCTTGACATTGGGATATTTTGTGGTTATTGCCTTTAATTGATTGATTCGTTCCTCTCTGGAGAAGGTCGGGTTTTTAGAAGGGTTATCAGCCACGGCAACGATGAGATTGTTAAATATTTTTGTTCCGCGTTCAATTACATCAATATGTCCTTTGGTAATGGGGTCAAAGGTTCCAGCATAAACTGCTTTGTTCATAATCACCTCCTACTTAATCTGTGAAATCTGTGGCTCTTCTCTGCCGATACCGTGATAAACGAAGCCGAGTTTTTTCATCTTCTCCGGCTCAAAGATATTGCGGCCGTCAATGATAATAGGTTGACGCATTATTGCTTTTAGCCGTGGTAAAGAAATATTCTTAAAAATATCCCACTCTGTTGCGATAAATAGACAATCAGTTTTGTATGCGGTTTCATAAGGGTCGCGGCAATAATGGATGTTGGGTAAAACCTTTTGGGCTTCCTTCATCGCATACGGGTCATAGGATTTAATATACGCTTGTTCCTGCAGTAATTTCTGAATAATATAGATAGAAGGCGATTCTCTGATGTCGTCAGTATCAGGTTTGAATGAAAGTCCCCAGATGCCGATATGACGATTTTTCAGGTTGTTCCTTAACGATTTCTTTATTTTCCTGACTACAAACTCTCGCTGTAAATTATTTACATCTCTCACCGCTTTGAGTATCTGAAAATCATAGCCCAATTTGTCTGAGATATGAATAAAAGCGGAGATGTCTTTAGGCAGACAGAATCCCCCATACCCGATACCGGCATTAAGAAAATGAGGGTTAATCCGTTTGTCTAAACCGATGCCATAAGCGACGGATTTTATATCCGCTCCTGTTTTTTCGCAGATATTAGCAAGTGAATTGATATAAGATATTTTCATCGCCAGAAAGGAATTGGCGGCGTGTTTAATCAATTCGGCACTGTTGATGTCAGTTACTAATATTTTAGAGTTGAAAGAAGCAAAAAGTAGACGGATAATGTTATCGGCTCGTTTAGTTTTAACCCCTAAAACTATGCGGTCTGGTCTTAGAGTGGTTTCTATCGCTGAGCCCTCCTGTAAAAACTCCGGGTTTGAGACTATGTCAAAAGAAGCATTCTCTGGTGCGTACAATTTGATTATTCTTTCTATTTCTTCAGCAGTGCCGACAGGGACAGTGCTTTTTTCTACGATGATTTTATAGCGATGATTTAGATGATGGGCTATTTCTTTTGCGACTCGCCTGATTTGAGAAAGGTCAGCCCCACCCCCTGGACCGAGCGGAGTTCCTACTGCGATAAAAACTATCTCGGCGAAATTGACCGCTTGTTTAATATCAGTTGAGAAGATAAGCCGTGATGCTTTGTAATTGCGACGGACCATTTGCTCAAGACGGGGCTCATAAAAAGGCATAATGAGTTTTTGTAATGACTTTATCTTCCCGTGATTATTATCAACGCAGATAACCTTATGTCCTTTTTGGGCAAAGCACGCCCCTGTTACCAACCCCACATGTCCTGTGCCTATAATGGCTATTTTCATAATTATCTTATCTCAGCCAGACCCTCCCTGATGTTTTTGGGCGAAATCGTTATATTAAAATTATTCTCATCCTTACCCCTGTCAATATTAACAACAAAGGCGATAAAAAAGTCGTGTAAATCCCGACGGAGGGAATAGCGCCTGTCAATAAATTTCTGCTCCCGAAAATCATACTGGTCACTAATAGATAATTCCCATTTTTCAATAGGTGAACAGGTGAGTCTTAAGCCATAGGAATCTGTCTCGTCAATAATATAAGTTCCATAGAGAGAAATACTCCAGAGAGAATAAGGTATAAAATTCATATTAAAATACCATATTTCACCTCTATCCAGATGGGTATTATACTGCCAGACCGTTCTGAAGGAAAATGGAATAAAGGGTGTGAGCAGGACATCTAAATTGAGATTTGAGGTTCTTCTCTCGGGGAAATCTTTTTGCTTTACAGGAGAAAGCGTGAGCCAGTTCATAGGATAAAGATAATTGGCTGGACTATTGCTTACAGGTCTGGAATATCGCTCCAGAGATAGCCCTACATTCAGGAACTCTGAACTCTTCCCGTTTTGCTCGCTCTTAAATCTGTTCCTGACCTCAATATATCCTTCTCCTAATTTCTCGTATCTGTCGGTATTATCAAAGAAGAATAAATCTGAGGGGGAGACAGTAACATAACTATTTTGAGTATATCTTAAATCAAGAGAGACAGTATGTGTGGGGTTGGAGATGCCAAGTGGTGTTTGTTTCAGGTCAAAGGAGCGATAGAATTGGGTAAAAAGACGAATTCCTTCTGAGCCAACAAATCGCCCGGAAAAGTTGTCGTCTTTAATTGTCTTTTCATATGCCGTCCACCGGGCAGAAACAAATGGGGTAACTTTAATAAATCCGACAGGAAACGGCGCAGAAACTTCATTAAGCATATCAAGGCGAGTTAATTGATAGTCAGGAGAAAACGGGTCTTTATCGTCCTGCCTTTTGAGATGTGCTATTTCTAAACTGCCTGTATAATATAAAAATGGTAAATCAGAAAATATATAGAAGGGCTTGCTTATAATATGGGTTGCTAACTTGGGTTGATAAAGTGTCTCATCCTGGAAATTAGTTAAATCAGGTTGTCCTAAGAGGACAGCACCTGTATTGTATCTCAAATACCGCACATACAAATAAGACTCCGGTTGTTTCTGTTCCTTATATTCTTTATTAAAGAATTCCGGTAAGAAGTAACGGTCTGAAAGGTAGTATAGTTCCGCATCAGCACGGACATTTTGATTTAACTGTTGCCTGTGATAGATATGCAATCGTCCCCTTTCTTCTTCGCTGACATCATCTATTTCCGATTGTGTTTTATAAAGTGAACGGGCATATTTCTGGTTGAGGTCTGGACCTTTATCCTGGATGTAGTAATTCTTGAAGAGTCCCGAATATTTTTGCCAGTTGTATTCTAACTCTGGCTCTAAGGCAGTGCCCCTTTTCTCGTAGAAATGGGTGTCTAAAGTAAGGTCGCCCCATCTTCTGGTTTTATAAGAGCCATCTTCGTTCTTTTCTATTTCACCTTTTGCATCGCGAAAATACTTATTAATATTAAGACCGAATCTGACATCAGTGCTTCTTCCTAAACGGCTTGATTTAGAAAAACGAATTGACCTTAATATAGAATCGGTTCCTAATGTTTTCTTATAATACGGCATATAAAAAACAGGTATGCCGGCAATATGGGGAATAAGATGATGAATAGTAATGTGTTTGCCGCTTTCGTCCGTGATGAAAGAGACCCGATGAGCCCAGAAGTGATAATGAGGTTCACCGTGAGAACAGGTTGTTATTGAGGCATTTCCGGCAACAAGGGTGCTTTTGTTTATCTGATAAGCAATATTTGCTCTAATGACCACCACAAGTTCCTGCTGACGGCTATCTTTAGTAGAAGACCTTATTTCCGCATTAATTATAATACCCGTGTTATTGGTAAAATTATAGTAAAAACGGTCAGCAAACAAGAAATCATTCTCGCTGATAATCTTTATGTTACCTTCAGCATAAACCTCGTCAAAAATGATGTCTTTTGGCTCCTTTTCTTCTTTGATTTTGTTTCGGGCAATAAGTGTATCTGCTTTTAATATTTTACCTGCCTGATATAATTCTACCTTATTAGTAAAAGATGTAAATTGAAAGCCATCTTCTTTCCATATTTCCATTTGTCTATAACGGACATACGCTGATGCCTCTGGTTTTTTAGGTTTGTCATCACTCGTTTTTCCTGTCTCCTTTGTGCCCTGTTCTTGAGCAATGGCGGTAGGAGATGGTTGTGAAATGCCGGTTAAAAAAGCAGTTATTATAAACAAAATAGTAGGTAACCGCATAATATTCGTTTTTATAGATTATAATCTGGGAAAGTCAAACAAAATCTGTCCCGCACATAAATTATGTGCGGGATAATATTATTCGTGGTATTCGTCCCATTCGTGCTATTCGTGTTTCTCTTTTTCTTGATATGCGTAAAAATTAGTTGTAATATATCAAGCAATTTGAGGTGGGGCATTACCACTGATGCTCCCGTAGCTTAACTGGATAGAGCGCTGGCCTCCGGAGCCAGTAATGCAGGTTCAAGTCCTGCCGGGAGTACTACAAATGGGAATCTTCAGCCCCACTCCGTTCTCCTATAAAATTTACAATAAATTTAAGATTTTCCTTGTCATTAGACGATAAATATAGTATATTATTAAGTAAGGAAACTATATGCCAAATATTGTAGAATGTCCAATCTGTGACACCCGATATGATATCGGTTCGTTAAAGGACGGGATGAAGTTAAAGTGCACACGGTGTCACAAGATAGTCGGCACTATTAAAGAAGGGTCATTACTACCTCTTCTGGAAAGTATTAAAACGGAAGAGATTAAACCGTCTGCTCCGCCTCCTCCTTCACCACTTGCACCAGAAGAAGCGACTCAACTGCTCCAACCTGCTCCACCGCCGCAAAAACCAGGTGCACCCAAGCCCTATATGGAGATTCTGGAAGTAGCAGATGGTGATGTCGTGGGCTTTGAAGAAGTTGTTATCCACAAGATGGTTCGTCGTGGAGAGGCATATAAGGTCTATGAGAAACTGGAATTATTAGACCCGGATGTAATAGTTGAAAAACCTCCGCTTATGCTTGTCCTTGCCGGAGTAACCGGGCTGGCGGCTGTTATTACGGTATCTTATATTTTGTTTGTTCTATATCAACCGCAAAAGATTTTCCGGGCACCGATAAAAACCCAGGACACCACCACTACTTCTCCGGCTAATATACCTCCTTCTAATGAGTGATAGACTGTCTATAACATGGGCAATGCTTTATGGCTGAATCTTGGCGAAATACTCAGGGTCAATTCAATAAAACATCCTCATAAAATCGCCCTCAAAGACAGATTCTCCTCTCTAACATTCTCTCAATTAAACAAAAGAGTTAATCAACTCTCTCATCTACTTCTCGGGTTGGGGCTTAACAAAGGCGATAAGATATCGTGTTTCCTGGAGAATTGTCCGGAAATCGTGGAATTATATCTCGCCTGTGCCAGAACAGGTATTATTATAAATCCGATAAACTTCCGTCTGAGCCCTGCGGAAGTCTCTTATATTATCAACAACGCCGACAGCAAAATCCTGTTCTTTCACACCGAGTTTTATCCGCTTATTGAATCCATAAAGAACTCGCTCTCCCAGATAAAATATTATTTTGCTATTAATAGCGCCCCGGATATTCGGATAGTCATCCCAGACCTCATCAAAGGGGGGGGGGAAGGCGGTTATTCTGACTGTGAAACGATGATAAAAGACCGCTCATCAGAAGAACCAGATTGCTCGGTAAAACCGGAAGACATCTGGGTATTATTATACACCTCAGGCACTACCGGTAAGCCGAAAGGTGTGCTTCGTTCTCACGAATCATATATTGCCTTTTACCTGATTAACGCAGGTGATTTCGGCTTTACCCCTGATGACATCTGCCTTAATGTAATGCCCTTATGTCATGTCAATACCACCTTTTTCTCGTTCACCATCACTTATTTAGGGGGCAGTATTTATATTCACCCGGCAAGACATTTTGACCCTGCGGAAATATTGCAGATTATAGAAAGAGAAAAGATTACCTTTATCTCATTGATACCAACCCATTATCACATTATCTTGAGTCTATCTGAAGAAACCAGAAGAGAATATGATGTCAGTTCCATAAAAAAACTATTATGTTCATCAGCACCGGCAAGGGGTGATATTAAAAAGCGGATTATGGAATATTTTGGGGCAACAAAATCTTACCTTTCCCATCCCGACTCCTGTCGGGATGGGGGCGTCCAGTTATATGAGGGCTATGGCTCAACTGAAGCCGGTATCGTAACCGTCCTTCGTCCCGAAGAACAACTAACCAAGGTCGGCTCTATCGGCAGAGAATCATCCGGCACAGATTGTATCAAATTATTAGATAACAATCATAAAGAAGTGCAGGGGGGTGAAGTGGGCGAATTATTCTCTCGCGGACCGATGCTCTTCAGCGGCTATTATAAATTACCAGAAAAAACCAAATCCTCATTCGCCGGCGAATGGTTCTCCGCTGGTGATATGGCAAAAAAAGACCCTGACGGTTATTATTACCTTATTGACCGAAAAGACAATATGATTATCTCAGGTGGAGAACATATCTATCCTTCAGAGGTAGAAGAAGTCCTGATGAGCCATCCCGGGATATTAGAATCAGCAGTAATCGGCATCCCGGACGACAAATGGGGCGAAAAGGTTATCGCAGTGGTGGTATTAAAAGAAGCCGTATCTGCTACAGAAGAAGAGATTATAGAATACTGTCGCGGAAAGATGGCGTCTTATAAGAAGCCGAAGGCGGTAAAGTTCATTACGGAAAACCAGATGCCCCGAACCGCCAGCGGAAAGATACTCCACAGAGAACTGCGTCAAATCTTCTCCCCTTCCACCACTTTATCCTCTCTGCCGTCTCGCTGAACCCGCATTATTCATTACAGGTTAGAGGTTTCAGGTTTTGATGGCGCCCCTGTGGCGCCTTTGGCGCCATAACTGGCTCTAACCCGGATTATTCATAAGATG
>JASEHY010000189.1 GCA_030018555.1 Planctomycetota bacterium | reverse complement strand
TCTCCCTCTCCCTCACGGGATGGTGGCTACCAACGGGATGGTGGCTACCATGAAACACCGTTTAGCATCGCACCAAGACCAAGGCCTGAAACCACCTACGGATTCACCCGCAAGACGAAAACCGGCTGTGGCAATCTATATGTTACCATTAATTACGATAGTAATAACAGACCATTTGAACTCTTTAGCACGATGGGTAAAGCCGGCGGATGTGCCGCATCGCAGGCAGAAGCGATTTCCCGGCTGATTTCATTCGCCCTCAGAAGCGGTGCTGCTGTCAAAGAGATTATCAAACAACTAAAAGGGATTTCCTGTCATTCTGTTGCCTGGGGCAAAAGCGGTAAGATTCTCTCCTGTGCTGATGCTATCGGTAAAGCGATGGAACATTGCCTTGAACGTTTATCCTCAGATGTCACTCTGACTGATGACGAAACAAAAGCACAAACATCAGCACTTATTCATAGTGAACGTGACGAGACTATAACTGCTGACCAACCCGAGCAGACGACTATCACTGCTCTGCTTCGTAAAGGCGCCTGCCCTGATTGTGGCGGTATCCTCTCTTACGAAGAGGGCTGTGTGGTCTGCCACGGCTGCGCCTATTCTGAATGTGGATAATAGTGTTAAATTCCTATAACCAAGCACCAAATAACAAATAATGACCAAATTCCAAGCACCAAATCCCAAACAAGGCGTTTGGAATTTGAGATTTGGTTATTGGGATTTGAGATTATGTATGTTTTAGCCCTCTATGGAAGCCCACGCAAAGATGGTAATACAGATATTCTACTAAACGATTTTCTTAAGGGTATCACATCATCTACACCAGAGGCACAAATTGAAAGGGTCTATATCAGAGACCTGTCCATCTCTCCCTGTTCCTGTCAGGATGATAATATCTGCCTGAAGACCGGCGAATGTTTCATCAAGGACGAAATGACACCACTTTATGACAAATTACTCCGGGCGGATATAGTAGTTCTCTCATCGCCAGTATTTTTCGCCAGTGTCCCGGCTCAGGTAAAGGTCATCATAGACCGCTGTCAGGCACTCTGGTCACGTAAATATATCCTGAAAAACATCCCGCCTGCCCTGCCAGGAAGTCGCAAGGGATTCTTCATCTCTGTCGGCGGAACCACTCGCCTCGTCTCCGCCTCGGCGGAGCGGGAAGGTAAAGACATCTTCAGCGGCATTCAAACCACAATGAAATATTTCTTTAAGTCAATAAATGTTGACTATGTGAGCAATCTATTTTATGAAAAGATAGATAGTAAAGGCGCTATACTCAAACATCCGACTGCGACAAAAGACGCCTTTGAGGCGGGCAGGAAGATTTACATTATTCCACCTTAACAAAGGGGGAAAGGGGGTTGTCTAACAGCGAGGCAATGCCCCGCCATTCGCTCGCAGTGAGCGAAGCGAACCTGTCGGGGTCTAACCCAGTGGGTAAGAGGAGGATATTAAAATGAGCAAACTAAAACTCTTGAGCAATCAAGAAATCAAGGCAATGGACAAACTGAAGGCATCCTATGGCTCTGCCAAGAAGATTTCTGCCGATATTAAGGCGAAAAGACAGTATAGTCATAGAAAAGGGATTGCCCTGAAAAAGGGCTACGGTCAATTCCTTGACGATGCCGAAAACTTCGCCAAAAGAATGCTCAAATTAGAGGACTACAAGAAAAAGAACGGCATCAGCATAAACCAGAAAGCAGTCGCGACCCTGCAGGTCTCGGCGTGGCAGGGCGTTAAGCCGACCCATTACTGTCTTAACAAGGTCGCTGAAACAGGCAACCTCTTCCTGCCTAAAGAAATGATTTCGGTCGTTCCTCTGACCGAAGACTATGTCTATGGCGGCGATTTAATCACCACTCTGGCAATCTGCGAAAACATTATGGGCGCAAGATTCTGTGTCGCTACTTTCGTCGGAACCACCCTGCCGGCACATAGACTTGAACGAATCTCTCAAGCCAGCGGTATTAGAATAGATACGATTGATGCCGGTAATTCCCTGCGCTCTATCCAGTTGAACAATCAAGGCACACCTTTCGGCAATTTCTGCGGAATAGAAGTAAGCAACGACAATCATCTCGTCTATCTTGATAGCATTATGCGAACCTCTCTGGAGACCGGTGCCACTTTCTTCCTCAATCCCTCCTGGTCAACGATTGCCACCGGCTGTTACTTCTTCCGTGATATCCCTGACATCTCATTCAAGGTCTCCTGTTTTCTTGGGGTGCAGAACCTGATTCAATTCAGAATGCTTTTAGAGATACTCAAGACCTACCAACGGGCTGATGGCACATCTGCGGTCTGTGAGATAAATCTCGGCAATGCCCTCAATGCCGAAAAGTTCATTCAAGCAAACAAACTCCTCAAAGATTCCAAAATCAAAGGGGTCTCTTTAACCGCTCATATCCTGATACCGCCTGATATGGGCAGAAGTGATTTTAACTGGTTTGACTCCACTGTAAAAGTGCTTTCCGCCGGCTCTGACATTACGCTCAAATACGAAAGTGACGGACTCTGTGGGCAGGATGACACGATTGGCTCATACTTCCTACCATCGGCAGAACGCGACACCCGGTTTGAAACATTAGGCGAGATTCTCTATCGTAAGGTGGTTGCCTGTGACAACGATGGAAAGAAACTACTCAAAATGGGCTACGACATCCGACTCGCCGATGTCTGCCGTTGAGGAGATTGAATAAGAAACTATCCCGCTAAGGCGGGAAGCCGCCCCCTTCTCGCCTCGCTCCCACTGGGGCGGGCGGGGGCGAGCCTCGCCCTGCTGGGCGGGGGAAAGGAAGAATATTTATGGACCCCTTGCAATCAGTCCAGAACGACCTGTCTAATGTGCAGAAGGCACACAAACAAATTGCCGAAGAAATTGACCTGCTCAAGGTCGCCCTGCCTTTTCTTACCGGCGACAATATAGTCAGCAACGTCAGGAAAGTAATGGATTTGTTGGAAAAGGATATACTCCCCCATTTTGATTATGAGGAGCATCAATTATTTCCCCCCGTATCCGTCAAATAGGACACACCCGTACGGGCTGTTAATCTGTGTCCCGTACGGGCAGTGTCCCAGTAGTTTTAATATGACGGATTCCGGCTAGAATGGCTAAATCGCCCTGGTTTTGGCAAAGGTAGAAGGGTCTGAAGTTTGGCATATATGGCTTTTTTGACCCGTTTTTACCCCCCAAAAACTCCATATATGCCAAACTTCGTTTCAGAGTCCCCTTGATATATAACAGGCTGTCTAAAAAGTTACAGACCCACTGGGCAGGCATCTTGATATGACAGCC
>JASEHY010000188.1 GCA_030018555.1 Planctomycetota bacterium | reverse complement strand
TTGCAAAGAGGAAACTGATAAACTTTTACAAGAAACCACTGAACTAAGAAAAATATTCGCTTCTATTATCAATAGGTCTAAATAATTGGTTTTTGTAATATTTACATTGGAGTTTATTTGGTAATTGATATTTGGAACTTGGAATTTTATTAAGGAGTATATATGTTACATGTTTTAAGAGCATTATTTATCATCATCAGCGGAGTAATTGGCTGGAATATCTCTGGTACTGTTGTTGGTGTCATCATCGGCATTTTACTATCTACATTTTTTATACTTATTGAGTTATGGTTCACCAGAAAATTTATTGCGATTATCTCTATCGTGATTTTCGGCTTGATATTTGGCTTTATTGTTGCTTATCTATTTACCACTGTAATCTTTATGCTTGATTGGGTAAAGGATATTGCCGAAAAAGAAAAGGATTTTAAGCAGTTGTTCCAGTTTTCCATTACTGTTCTTTTCAGTTTCATTACGGTAATAGCCATCATTCGCAGTAAGGATGATTTTAAGTTTGTTATTCCCTTTATAGAATTCTCGCCGACGCATAAGGCGGGCAAACCCTGGATTATAGATACGAGCGTGATTATAGATGGTCGCATCGCCAGTATCATTGAAACCCTTGCCATTGATTCTCCCATAATTATCCCTAAATTCATACTGGAAGAATTACAGAATGTGGCGGATTCTTCTGATAAACTAAAAAGAATTAGAGGCAGATATGGATTGGATATTCTTGACCAGATGCGCAAGAATAAGAAACTTGAGATTCAGATTGATGAGGCGGAATTTCCTTATATTAAGGAGACAGACCAGAAACTTATAAAACTGACGCAAAGTCTTAATGGTCTTCTGGTAAGTAATGATTTCAATCTCACCAAGGTTGCCAAGTTACAAGGGCTTGATGTAATTAATGTTAATGAACTCGCCAACTTACTCAGACCTGTATTCTTACCCGGCGAAACAATGGAAGTAAAGATTAGCAGGGCTGGGGAAGAGCCGAATCAAGGTGTAGGATATCTTCAGGATGGTACGATGGTTGTAGTAGAAGGCGGACACAGAAGTATCGGCCAGAGGGTTACTGTTACTGTTACCACTGTCCTGCAAACCGCTGCCGGCAAGATGATTTTCGGCTCGTTGCAGAGATACTAATCCTATAGCTCCAGATAATTAGCCACCTCCCTATAAATTTCTTCCATAGATGCGGAGGGGCTAATCTCTACCCATTTTATATTCGGAAACTTTCTAAACCATGTCATCTGTTTACGGGCTAAGTGACGGGTATTTTTCTTAACCAGTTCTTTAGTTTGCTCCAATGTTATTTCTCCCCTGAGATACCGTACAACTTCCTTATATCCGACCGCCTGCTCTGCCTGTCTACTTAAACCAGTGTTGCTATTTATCAGCCCTTTGACTTCATCAACCAACCATTCTTGAAACATCCGCTCTACCCGTTCATCAATCAGTTTATATAGAACATTTCTATCCCTTTTGAGCCCTACCATTATAACATTATAGCGTAATTTATCACTGTTAAAGTGTGTCTGTAAAGACGAGATTGGTTTCCCTGAAAGAGAATGAACTTCCAGAGCACGGATGATACGTTTTCTATCATTAGGATGTATCTTTTCTGCTTTAAGAGGGTCAATCTTTAACAAGTTATTATGAAGAAAAGACACCCCCCTTTCGTCAGCAGTCTTTTCCAGTCCTGCTCTTACCTCCACGGAACTACCCAGCCCTGAAAAGATTCCCCAGAGTAGCGCTTTCAGATACAACGGCGTTCCGCATACGAGTAAAGGGCTTTTATTTCTGCCGGTAATATCCGCTATGGCATTATCAGCATCCTTGACAAATTCAGCTACATTGTAAGACTGGTGTGGTTCAACCACATCTATCAGATGATACTTTATCTTTTCTCTCTGGTTGAGTGGGGGCTTTGCAGTGCCAGTATCCATACCCCGATATATCTTCATTGAATCTACAGAAACTATCTCCAGGTTATGTAGGGTTGCTATTCTAAAAGATAGGGCATTTTTACCAGAGGCGGTTTGACCGATTAGTATCCGAAGTGGTAAATCTCCTGCAGGACTCATAAGTAAGAATTAGGGACAGGGTTAATATTGATACGGCGGTTTCGGAGGCAAATCAGGGTCTATTGTATGCTCAAATTTATCTTTTATATCGTCAATAGGATGTTTGGGAGCAAATCTTGTATGTAACCAGTAACAAACATATAAAGCCAATCCAACGACGATGATAAACTCAAATGGACTGAAGAGTTTAGGAGTGATACAGGCATTAACCGTGTCAGCAATACCGCTGATAACCCCTTGAATAATAGGGAGTTTTTTATAACGCCCCAGAAAATCAGAAGCGATTTTAACGCCGGTTACACCTATTAACACAGCCGAAAAAAAGGCGCCGAAAAATCCAATACTGCGACCTAAAAAACCGCTCAGCAATCTATTTACCACCCGCCACACCAGAAAAACCAATAAAACGGTTGTAGCACAAGAAAATAGAAATGCTACTACACTATCTGCAACATACCATCCTGATACATGTTCCATAATTTTTCTACTCCTTTTTTAGAGCCAGTTAGGACTTTTGACTCATAGAGGCAAAAGTCCGTTACTGGCTCTTAACCCCGCACATAACCTACTGCTGGGCTATGCTAACAGTAGAGGTTATGTGCGGGGCTATACCTTAAACCATCTTTATTTGTCTTTACTTTTTATACTAACATTGTCAATAAAATAATAGTTAAAAATTTGACTTAATAAGCCGATAAATATATAATTCCTATTTATGAAAGAGACACCTAATGATAGAGACATTTTCAGGCGATTTGAGATAAATTTATACGAGGCGGCGCTGAAATCAAACCCCAATAATCTAAACGCCCTCAGGTCGCTGGGCTATATCTACTCTCAGGAAAAACTTCACGACAGAGCAGTAGAAATAGATAAACGTATCGTTAGACTGCTTCCTGATGAATCTCTCGCTCATTATAACCTCGCCTGTTCTTGTTCCCAATTAAACCAGATTGAAGACGCTCTTAATGAAATAGAAATGGCAATACTTCTGGGCTACAGTAACTGGGAACATATGGAGAAGGATGAAGACCTGGAAAATCTCAGAAAAGACCCACGTTACCAGCAGTTCATCTCATCCCGGAAGAAGAAATTTATTGTATAAGACGGAATCCGTCATATAAACTACTGGGACACGGTGGCGCCTTTGGCGCCAACACAGATTAACAGGATTTTTACTAATACCTAATGGGTGAAAACTAAAATTCACCGTAACCCCTT
>JASEHY010000187.1 GCA_030018555.1 Planctomycetota bacterium | reverse complement strand
CAAAGGCGGGAGCGAGAGCGAGGCTGGGTCGGAGACGAGGCGAGAAGGGGGCGGCATCCCGCCTTAGCGGGAAAAAACTATGCCCCTGCCAGAAAACTCATTGAGATGGGTATCCCGGTTGCGCTTGCTACAGATTTTAATCCCGGCACCTGTATGTGCCAATCACTCCCACTGATAATGACCATTGCCTGTGTGATGATGAAGATGACCCCGGCAGAAGCACTGGTCGCTACTACCATCAATTCCGCCTTTTCTCTCAATAGAGAAAAACTTATCGGCTCTATTGAAACTGGTAAACAGGCAGATATTGTTATCTGGTCTGCTCCTTCCTATAAACATATTCCCTATCACTTCGGTGTTAATCTGGTAGAGAAAGTTATTAAGAAAGGGTATGTTTTATAAGAACCTGTTTGCAATTCGTCCCGCCCAGGCGGGACAATTCGCAATTTTATGCTCAACTTTCCTTTCCAAAAACCCGAAGTATATTATTATATGTTTTCCCATCTTGCTATATTTTGCTTTTTGCTCGGAGTTTATCCCGCTTATCCACTCTCCACCCTTCCCCAACCACCCAACCCCCCAATTTCCCAAATCCCAAATCCCAAATCCCAAATCCCAAATCCCTATATCCCCTTCACCCAATTATCACAAAAATATAATCTCTCTCACGAAAAAGATTATCTCACCGGCAGAGAGATCTTTTCTGGTAACGGCTATAAGATTATTGCCGCAAGCGGTATGAGCACTATCTTAATTAATGAGAAACTTACTGTGCTTGGAGAAAGATTACAACTTGTAAATGGCGAACTGGCACTCTCGGCAAAGGATTTCTCTAAGGTGGAAAGAATTCTCGTCTCGCCTTATGATAGGAAAGATAAAACAGGAAAACATAAAGGGTTGATAAAAAAGGTCGTGCTTGACCCGGGCCACGGCGGACCATTCAGAGGGTGTAAGGCAAAAAGTGGACTGACGGAAAAAGAGATTAATCTTGATATTGCCTTTCGTCTGAGAACACTTCTTGAACAAGAAGGTATCATCGTCGTTTTAACCCGAACCACAGATAGAAGTCTCTCGGCTAATCTTAATGAAGATTTAACCAGAAGATTTGAGATTGCTAATCGTGAACAACCAGACCTGTTTATTTCTCTGCATTGTAACTGGTCAAATGACCCGACTGTCAGAGGTTTTGAAATATACTATTCACCGGAAAATACTGCTTTGCCTACCCTGACTGCCAATTCTCTTGGTCAGAAGAAACCTGATGATAAACAGACCCAGCAGGCACTCACACATCTCTTAAAGGACGAATATAAAATCAGAACCATAGAAATATCGCAAGAGTTAAGAAAACACTTTAACAAACTACCTACCGAAGACCGCGGGTTAAAAAGGGCTAATTTCAGGGTCACCAAATATACTGAAATCCCTTCTATCCTCATAGAAATGGATTTCCTTTCTAACAAGACCTCTGCTAAAAACCTCTCTGACAAGTCATATCGTCAACAGATTGTTGAACGTATCAGAGATGCTATCGTCTCTTATGGCCAGTAGGTAGTAGGTGGGAGGTAGGGAGATTTTTCACCCTACCTGCTACATTCTGCCTACCACATTCTATCCAATAATTTTTATAAAAATATTTATTATTTCTTGACAAAATGCCGATAAATGATAAATATAACAATTTAAGTAAATATATAGAGCGTATAGAAAGGAGGTGATTCTCATTGGTCGCGTCCCCGATAGATATCAGGGGCAGACAGGTATGAGGTCTCGGCTCATATCTAAAACCCCGTTAGGTAGGGTTTCCCAACCAACGGGAGTTAGTAGAGAATACGGGACTTGTTAAGGACCATGTCCCCTTCTGTCACGAGGCGACAGAGGCAATCCGTCCCGATATAAATCGGGACGTCCCGAATACGTCCCGCTAAAGCGGGATGGAATATCTTCGGGAGTCCCCCGATGTCCATCGGGTGGCGATTATTGTCCTATAAGGAGGAAAACCTAATGAAAACACTATTATGCGTAATCGCGGCTCTCGCACTTTTGACACTACCCGTCTTAGCAGAGACAACGATAGACACCAAGGGCAGCCGCATTGCCGCTGGTTATATTGACACAGGTAGCGCTGGTAACAATACTACCGGTGCCTTTGCTATCCCTGATGTAAAACTTCAGACCAATGTTAAGGTTGATAATGATACCACCGCGGTGGTCAGGTTAGACCTGACTAACGGTATGGTTAATGCTAATGTTGACTATGCCTATATAAAACTGGACAACCTCATCAACAATTTAACAGGTAGCAAAGGTCAGATAAACCCTGAAGTCATCTTCGGTCGCTTCAAAGCCGATTTCGGGGAAGAGACATGGAGCAATAACCCGGTAGAAGGCGCTCTAATCACCAATTCAGTAGCCAATGTCAACGGCTATGATGAAGGTCTGCAAGTGAAACAACAACTACCTATTGACCTTCCGGTAATCTTAGCCGTGTCTTTTGCACTATTGAATGGTGATACTGCCGCAGGCGATGCCAATGGCACCAAGGCATATAACCTGAAGGTCTCAGGGCAGATGAAGAACGCCATTGGTCCCGGTGGGTTAGCATTCTCGCTTTCAAGGTATGATTCAGGTGTATTAGAAGGAGTGACTACCTCCGCAATGGGAGTTGGCGGTGTTCCCGCTACCTATGCGGCAGATTGGCGTCGGATGATACTTGAACTGAATGTTCGCTATGACCTTTTAGAAGGGGCGCAGAAGTTTGACCCCTCAAAGTCCCCGCTCTCCGCAGATGCTAAAGGCGTCTTCCGGCTCGCCTATGGCCAGGGCGGTGATAGCGGCGCATCCGCTACCAAGAGAACCTATACCTATATTATGCTTGATGGTATCTTCAATGTCAACAACAAGATGTATGCCGCTTTCAGATACAGTTACACGGATGTTGATATTGGATTAGCGACAGCAACCGACCCCGGCAAAACCACACGCATTTCTATAGGTGGTGGTTATCGGCTCAATGAGAACGCTATTCTCAAGGCGGAATACACCATCAATCAGGAAGAAGAAGTTGCAACCAATCCTAAGTTAGAGAACGACCAGGTTGGGCTTCTGCTGACCTTGAAGTGGTAACCCACGGTTAGGAATCACAAGAAAAACCCTCTCCGATGTAAAAGTCGGAGGGGGTTTTCTATTGTATCCCATATCCACAGACAGCGAAGCGTTGGATTTTCCTCACCACAATTCCTGACTGGACCCACTGGGTCCCGGTTGGAAACTACAGATAAACCCCGTTAGCCCGCATTATTCATAAATTTCTATACGATTATGCAGGAGACCATGAGATAAT
>JASEHY010000186.1 GCA_030018555.1 Planctomycetota bacterium | reverse complement strand
TTTATCTTTAAGTCCAAATGCAATTACATCAGTATTTCTATTTCTGCCGAGATACTTACGGTTCAACCTGCGAATCTCCCCGTTATCCACAAAGATAAAGTTTAGTATCATTGAGGGCTGGTTCTCTTTTTTAAGTATATCCGCAAGAGTTCCCGTTAAAGTTCTCTTATTTATCCTTAATGGGATAGTCTTCTGGTTATTATAAATATTTATCTGATATTTTTTCACAATAGAGAGGTTACTTTTTTTATCTAATTTTTCCAGTTTTTCTTGACTGAAACTTAATAAGAATAAAGAATACAAGATAGCAGTAATCCCGATATTCATCGGGATAACTGGCTGTAAAGACCTGCGGTCTAACAGCCAGTAAAAGATATGCTTGAGATAAGATTGCATGGACGGGGCGGTCAGGGCGGAGTGGTTGCCTTAGAAATCCTGGCAAATGCCTATTTTAAGCAGAACCAATTCGTGCAGGTTTTCCCGGAATTCGGTGCCGAACGTCGCGGTGCACCCGTCGCTTCTTTTATGCGGGTTGATACTCATCCTGTAAAACTCCGCTGTAAAATCTATAATCCTGACTGCATCATCGTTCTTGACCCGGTTCTGTTAAATGCTGTTGATGTTACGGTAGGATTAAAAGCAGACGGTTGGATTCTGATAAATACTGACAAGTCAGCCGCCGACCTGAAACTCCCTGATAAATTCAATATTGCTACAATAAATGCTACTCCTATTGCCCTGCAACATAGATTGGGTTCACGAACCAGTCCCATTATTAATACCACGATGTTAGGTGCATTCTGCCGATTGCCTTACAATCTTGATATTTCTAACCTGAAAAAAGCCATTAAAGGTAAAATATCAATTAAGACCAATGATAATATCCTGTCCGCAGAAGAAGCGTATAGAGATGTGAAATTGCATATGCCCCAGTAGGGTGGGAAAGGTATAAATATTTATTTTACCCCAAATATGAAATCAGTCAAAGAACTGCTTCCCTGGGCTATCTCTACGGAAACTACTCTCTATAATAAAACCGGCTCCTGGCGTAATTTTAGACCCGTCTATGAAAATAAACTCCCAGCTTGCAACAATACCTGTCCTACTGGTGAAAAGATTCAGGGATATCTTGATATTATAAATCAGTCCACCAACATATCTAAATCTGTGGAATCTGCGAAGCCGCAGCGAAGTCCCGATTATTTCGGGATGGCTAATCTTCGTAAGGCATGGGAGTTATTAACTGCCGATAACCCCTTCCCGGCAATCTGTGGCAGAGTTTGTTTCCACCCCTGTGAGCAATCCTGCAATCGCAGTGATTATGATGAACCAGTTGCTATTCACTATGTAGAGCGTCTTATTGGCGATGCAGGATTAAATGAGTCATTCAAATGGCGTCTCCCTCTGCTGAATAGGAAATATAAGATAGCCATCATCGGCGGTGGACCGGCGGGCTTATCCTGTGCCTATCACCTCCGCCGACACCGTTATCAAGCCACTATCTTTGAGGCAGATAATAAGTTGGGTGGACTTCTGAATCAGGCAATTCCCTCTTACCGCCTTCCTCAGGACATCGTTCAGGCAGAAATTAACAGAATTATTAAATCAGGTGTCATCGTTAAATTAAACGTCAGAGTTGGTAGAGATTACGCTCTGGATGATATAATCTCTGAATATGATGCGGTATTTATTGGTATTGGTGCGCATAGTGAGCGTCAGTTGAATATTCCTAACCAAGACCATCCTGCTGTGATTCCTGCGATGGAGTTTCTCTACGCCCTTTCCCGTAAAAGGAGGATTAACATAGGTAAAAGGGTCGGGATTATCGGCGGCGGTAATTCCGCTATGGATGTCGCAAGAAGTGTTCTCAGATTGGGTAGAAAACCTATTATTATCTATCGTAGAACCGAAAGCGAAATGTCTGCGATACCCGATGAAATACAGGAAGCCAAAGAAGAAGGAATTGAGTTTATTACCCTCGCCGCACCTGAACGGATTATTATCAAGAATAACAAAGTTACTGCTCTTGAGTGCCTCAGGATGAAATTGGGCGCTGCAGACCAGAGCGGCAGAAGAAAACCAATTCCCATAAAGGACTCTAATTTCAGGATACCACTTGATACTGTTATCCCGGCTATCGGCGAAGAGGTTGATATGACAGGGCTTCCTTCTTCCTTAATCTCTGAGGGAAAAAGGATTAGGGTGTTAGATGATGGTATAACGACAAATATAGCAGGGGTTTTTGCTGGTGGTGATGCGGTAACGGGACCTAAAACAGTGGTGGAGGCACTTGGTGCTGGTAAAAAAGCCGCTGATTTAATATACTACTATCTCAAGAGGATAACAACTCAACCTGATATTGCCAGAAATCCTGTATCTTTTGGCGACCTGAATACCGCATATTTTGAGCATATTCCTCGTGTGCAACCACAGAAACTGCCGCTCGCCAAACGGCTGAATAGTTTCGCTGAGGTTTATCAATCATATACTGCTCAACAGGTTTCTCAGGAAGTCAGTCGTTGTTTTAGTTGCGGAGTTTGTAATAAATGTGATAATTGTTTTGTATTCTGTCCTGATATGTCAGTATTGAAGAAGAAGGGCAGATACGAATTTAATTACGATTATTGTAAAGGTTGCAGTGTCTGCGTGGTAGAATGTCCACGCAACGCCATAACCCTGATAGAAGAAAAGAGATAGGGAATCGCCGTCTATGAAGCAAGTGATTTCGGGTAATCATGCAGTATCTTATGGTGCGATGTTAGCCAGAGCCCAGGTCATCTCTGCTTATCCGATAACGCCTCAGACCCAGATTGTAGAGATGCTTTCTGAGTTCTGTCGCACAGGTCAACTAAAGGCAAAATTCATCAAGGTGGAATCAGAACATTCTGCTCTGGCTGCTTGTATCGGGGCGTCGGTAACCGGCGCCCGCACCTTTACCGCTACCTCAGCTCAGGGACTCGCCCTGATGCACGAACTAATCCACTGGGCAGCAAATGGCAGATTACCGCTGGTGATGGCTGATGTTAACCGCTCTATGGCGCCCGGCTGGTCAATCTGGACAGACCAGAACGACTCGCTTTCTCAAAGAGATACGGGCTGGCTTCAGTTCTACTGCGAATCCAATCAGGAAGTCCTTGATACCATCATTCAGGCATATAAGATTGCTGAACAAATCTTATTGCCGGTAATGGTTGTCCTTGATGCCTTCGTCCTTTCTCATACCCTGGAAGGTGTTGATATCCCTGATATAAGACAGGTGGATAAATTCTTACCACCATATCACCTGAAATACAAAATGGATTTGGCTTCTCGTCTGGCATTTGGGGCACTTGTTCCACCTGACTATAACTTTGAGTTAAAGT
>JASEHY010000185.1 GCA_030018555.1 Planctomycetota bacterium | reverse complement strand
ACAAGGAGGATTTAATACGGAATGGAAGCGAAATTACCAAAGCAGATCAACCAAAATTATATATTTCTCATATTACTAATTTACTTGATATTTCCTTTGAGTCAGTAAGTAAATTCTATCGTAAGGTGGGGTATTGGGGGTTGGTTGAGATTAAGCTCTCGGTAGAGCAAATCTTGGGTTTGCTTCCAATTCCTCTCGTAGGTAAGAATGCTATGCGTTCACATTATAATGTTTCTGTTAATAATATTGAGAATCATCTATCTTGGCAAATGGTTACCTCGGTCGCTAATCTTGAAGATCCTATTACCAGGCAAAGGGAAAATGTCCGATTAGGTAAGGATATCCATTGGTCTTTTGGTATCAATCTGGCTGAGGGAATAATTATAGACCATCTCAAGGATAAGAATAGATGGATTGACGAAAAAGGTAAAACTGCTTCTTGAGAATTATGCACTATTTCTTCAAACAACACGAGGCAAACTTTAAGGAATGGATAAAGTCGGGATTTCAGGGTGTCCCGGAGACCGGGATTGCTTTCCTAAAGCATCTTGTCTCGCCACAGTTCAAGCCCAGGATGGAACTCTTTAGCGAAAAGCAGTGGCGGATGCAATTGGAGGCAATCCAACGTTGTATCTATTGCTTTGAGGTCTTAGGCGAAAAAGACCTGCTTACTAATATCGTTACCGGTGGCGGCAAGACCACCGTCATCGGTGCAATGATTACCTATATGATGATAGTCCACGACCAGACGAAATTCCTAATCCTAACACCGAATACGATTGTGCGAGAGAGATTAGTTGATGATTTTGACCTAAAATCCAACACTTATATCTATGATGTATTCCCATTTTTTATTAACTCTTATGAACCCATTAAAAATAGAATTTCTCTTCACATAATGAAGCCATCAGAAAGTGCGGCTGGAATAAGGTCAGGAACAATCATCCTGGGTAATATCCATCAGGTCTATGAGCGGACTGATAACTGGAAGGTTATACGGGATAATGTGGAATCGCTTTGTATCTTTAATGATGAGGCACATAATACCAAGGCAGAGCAGTATGACGATTTAATCAACAAACTCAAACCCAAACGTTTCTTCCGATTAGATACCACCGCAACACCTGACCGTTTAGATGGTAAGCATCCGGATAGCAAGATGGTCTTTGTTTATTCTATTGCCCGGGCAATGCACGATAAGATTATTAAAAGGATAGTGGTCTTTCAACCTGATGTCCGTAAGGTTCAACTTACCTATGAGGATTTAGAGACGGGCAAGACCATATCTGCTGAAGAGGTGCCGTGGGAAGAAATTGAGCGAAGGAAGATTAGAGCCACGCGTTATATTACCAGCACGAACCCGATGCGTCAGCAGATAGCAATTGCATTGGAATTATTAAAAGAACAACGGATGCGGACACCGGCTAAATTTAAGCCCTTATTATTTGTCGTGGCTATTTCCATTACCGATGCCGAACGTATTAAAGAAGAGTTAGAACGAGTAGGTGAATCATACGGGATACATAAAGTGTTGTTGGTTACTAATGAGTCGGATGATGAGGCTAAAGAGGCGGCGCAAGACCTAAATAAGAACCCGCAAACCGAATATGATGCGGTGGTCTCAGTCCTGATGCTTCGTGAGGGCTGGGATGTACGTAATATCTCGGTGATTCTGCTCTTCCGTAAGTTTAGTTTTAAGCAGATGCCTAATGACCAGAAATTCTCGGTCTATGGTCCTCAGGTTATCGGTAGAGGTTTAAGAAGAATGAGCAAGAACCCTGAGGAATGGGAATCGCTCTTTGTGGTTGACCATCCTATCTTGAAACATCGTTGGCTCTGGAACGATTTGAAGGCAACGGAATATCCAGAGGCGTTGGACCCAGCCGGTGTTATTGTTGATATAGAAAAGATACCTAAAGAAGAACCGATAGAAAAGATTGATGAAGGCGAGATAACGATTGACGAAGCGGAGAAAAAACTTGATATCTCGTCCCTGCCCCCGACTCCTGAAATACCAGAGGTTAGAGACCCGATTTATGAATGGCAGAGGTTTTTGGATGAGTATAAGTATGATTTTTATAAGATGAATATCACGGAAGATGTTTCACAGATAAAGAGTCTTAATCTTGATGCGGAGTTGACCACATTTGATAAGAGTGGTGTGCCAGAAATAGAGGTTGAACAGATTGCTAAGGTTACCAAGACTGAACACTGGACGATTGATGAATTAAGAAAACAACTGTTGCGACAGGTTCACCTGATTGCACGAGATGCCTTTATTGAGTATGACCGCAATCCAGACGAAAGACAGGCCGGATTAGTCAAGATTATCCGTGAACATATCAAGAAGCGATTCTTACTGGGTAGAGATATTGATGAATCAAATGATGAGCGGTTATTGCGGATTCTCTGGGCAATGATTGACCAGGTAAGAGATGTTTTCCTCAGACCGGAGTTAATAGAAGGGATTCTTCATAAGAAAGTAGCAACCCTTACAGGACAAGCGAATCCCGTTTATACTGAGTGAAACGAATGTGTGAGGGAAATAGGTCTATGATAAGCAAAAAGGGAAGTTTGACGAATCTCAAGAAAAGCCCTTATGGGAAAGAAGAATATGACTCGGCACTGGAGCGAGAATATATGGTAGAGTTAGAACGAGACCCAGCCGTAAAGAGTTGGACGAAAAAGCATGGGATAAAAATACCTTATAGGTTTTTGGTCTTTAGCAGGCATTACCTGCCGGATTTTCTGGTAGAGTATCAAGATGGAACCAAGCAGATTCATGAGACCAAGGGGTTGCCGCTTCTTTTATGGGTTTCTACGAAACTTAAAGGGCAGAGCGCTGAGGAATTTTGTAATGGAAAAGGATGGAAGTATAAGTTGATTACCAAGGGGAAAGAGGCGTTTTACGGAAAGATTTAGTAAGAATTTCTGGGGACGGTAAAAAGGGTGTTTTGCCCTTTACCGAAAACAGGGATAATTCGGGGGTATCCTTCGGAATACCGGGGACAGGGGGGAACATCAAGAATAAGGTTACACGCTCGCGGAGTGGCGCCTTAGACGCCATGGCGCTTCGGCGCCATTTATCCCAGTGGGGCTCAGTGCAAGCAAGGGTTACTTTGTGACCGGCGCCTGTCCCGCCGAAGGGCGGGATGCCTTTGTGGTGAAAAAGAGCCCGGGGTCGCGGGACAGCCCCACTCCAGCGATAAATTAAATGATTATATCTTATCTGCTATCGCTTATACCCCAAATATCGGCGGAGAGGAAAAACAGCACCGCCCATCGGCAGAGATACTCAAAGAAATCTCAGAGACACAGAGAGATTTAACCAGAGGGTTGGATAAAATAAAGGAGTTATTAAAAC
>JASEHY010000184.1 GCA_030018555.1 Planctomycetota bacterium | reverse complement strand
TGCATCCTGTATCCTGTATCCTGTGGGAAGGGTCAGGGTTCGTAGAGTAATTTTCCGTGTTTCATATGACGGATATGGGATAAAATAATCTGTGAAATCTATGGCTTCATTTCGCAATATCAGTGCGATAATAAGCCCCGTTAAACGACATCTGCTTTATCGCAGAATACACCTTCTCACGCGCCGATGTCCGGTCTTTGCCCAACGCCGTTACTCCCAATACCCTACCACCTGCGGTTACGAGTTTTTCACCACCATTCTGCGCTGTTCCGTCCCGATTATATCGGGACGCAATTCCACCCAGCACCCGTACGGGTGCTGGGCGGAGCGGTGGATGGCGGAACGGCGACGGATTGCCGCTACGGAGTGGCGAAGGACAGCTAAAGGCTGTTCCAGAATGGAATATCTGAACATCCTTACCCATTCTTTTTCCTATTTCTATTACATCACCTATTTTAGGGTTTGCCGGGTAACCCTGACTGGCAATCACCACACAAACCGCTGATTCATTATGCCATTCTATTTCCTCTATTCTATCTAATTTCTGTTCAACAACTGCGAGCATCAAAGCAACCAAATCGCTTTTCAATCGCATCATCAAGGGCTGTGTTTCAGGGTCACCAAAACGCACATTAAATTCCAGCACCTTTACCTTATTACCAGCAACCATCAAGCCCGCATACAGAACACCACGATACGGTCGTTCTATGCTATTCATCGCATGTATCGTAGGCACCAAGATATCTTTGACAATATTATCCATTAACCTTGAACTCACAAAAGGCACAGGTGAATATGAGCCCATACCTCCTGTATTTGGACCTTGATTATTATCCATCAATCTCTTATAATCCTGTGCCGGCTCAAGCACCGCAATGGTCTTACCATCGGTCAGCGCCAGGACTGACACCTCCTTACCATCAAGAAACTCTTCTATGACAACCTTTTCTCCTGCAGAGCCAAATATTTTGTCCTTGAATATTTTCGCCAGAGTATCCTCAGCCATATCTTTACGCTGACAGATAACCACACCCTTTCCTGATGCCAGACCATCCGCCTTAATAACGAACGGTGGAGATAGTTTCGTTAGATAAGTCTTTGCTTCTTCAAAAGAATGAACCACCTTGAATGAAGGTGTGGGAATCCCGTGTTGTTTAAGCAGGTTTTTAGCAAATGCCTTGCTGCCCTCTAACTCTGACGCCAAGCGACTCGGTCCAAATATCTTCAAACCGCTTGCCAGAAACTCATCAACAATGCCCTGAACTAATGGCAATTCAGGGCCAACCACTGTCAGGTCTATCTTCTCATTCAGAGCAAACTCTTTCAGTTTATCTATCTCTGTCACGGAGACAGGGATACATTGAGCCAATTTACTTATTCCAGCATTTCCCGGTGCCGCATAGACCTTATCAACCAAACTGGACTGGCATATCTTCCAGACCAGAGCATGCTCTCTGCCACCTGAACCTACCACTAATATTTTCATAACCCTTTAGAGCCAGTTACCCCGATATTCATCGGGGCGATGAAATCGGGGAAGACCATTACTGGGTCTTATCCTGAGCAAAGCGAAGGGCTAACCCTTAAACCCTTAACCTCTTAACCCCTTAACCCTCTATACAGTCTAATATACTCCCCTGCGCTATGTTTCCATGACCAATCCTGCGTCATTGCATTTTTCATCAATTGTCTCCAGACCTTTTTATCCTTGTAGCACGCAAGGGCATATTTTATAGCATTAAACAAATCCACAGCGGTATAGTTCTTGAAATTAAAACCTGTCGCTGTCCTGATATTCTCTCCTGTTCCTCCCGGAATGGTGGCTACCATATAATTCTCAATAGTATCTGCTAATCCGCCTGTTTCGTGTACGATAGGAATAGTGCCGTATTTAAGGGCATAGAGTTGGTTGAGACCGCACGGCTCGTATCTGGATGGCATCAGAAGCATATCCGCACCCGCAGTAATCATATGTGCCAGAACATTATCAAATGTAATATTGACAGAAACATCGCCGGGAAAACGACCTGCGATTTCTCTGAGGAGATGATGATATTTTTCCTCACCTGTGCCAAGAAGCACAAACTGATACCCTGCCTTTATCATCTCGTCAAATATCTCCACCAGAATATCCAGCCCTTTCTGTCCTGCCAGTCTGCCGATTAGTCCAATCAAGGGTTTATCTGCTTGTGTCAGATTACATCTCGCCTGCAGACCCCTTTTATTCTTGGATTTATCGGCAAGTTTCTGGACATCGTATCTTGCAGGGATAAGTTTATCTGTTGCCGGGTTCCATAAAGAATAATCAACCCCGTTAATGATGCCGGAAAGGTCTTTTGAGCGTTCTCTCAAGACCCCATCCAGTCTCTCGCCGTATTGAGGCGTCTGGATTTCCTGGGCATAACGAGGGCTGACCGTATTAAGTTTATCTGCAAAAACCAGCCCGCCTTTTAGAAAATTCATCTTACTATGAAACTCTAATTGCTTATAGTTGAAATACTCCCAGCCCAAACCGGTCAACTTCATATCCCAGTGCCAGAAAACACCCTGATATGCCAGATTATGAACTGTCGTTACTGTCTTGACATTTGCGAAAACGGGCTCTTTTTTATATAATGGACTCTTCAGATACACCGGAATCAGGGCAGTCTGCCAGTCATGACAATGAATAATATCAAACTTAAGTCCGAGTAATTTTATGGCTTCCAGCACTGCCCGAGAGAAAAAGATAAACCTTGAGGCATTATCCGCATAATCGCCCTGAGGGGTGCTATAAAGATACTCCCTGTGATAATATTCATCTCTCTGGATAAAATAGACCTCAACATTATCCAGTTTAGTTTTCCAGACCCTCCCGGAAAATGTCTCATCCATAATCCTGACACTTACCTCTAAATTAGTGGAGACAAGGTCAGAGATATTCTCCTTAACCTGTTTATACAAAGGCAGGAAGGTAATTACATTTACCTTCTCTTTCTTCAATGCTGAACTCAGTGCGCCCACCACATCTGCTAATCCGCCGGTCTTCGCAAACGGCACCATCTCAGAGCCAACCTGACAAACACTCAACTTTTTTGCTACCATAACACACCTCTTTATTGGCTGTTAGACCGTCCCGCTTTAGCGGGATTACAGCCAGTTATCCCGATTACCTTGATTTTAGCATCCCGCTAAAGCGGGATGAATAATCGGGGCTATTTTTCTATTCTTACATTCTAATTAAAACAAGTCAAGGAAAACTAACCACAGAACGAAGCCACAGATTTCACAGATTATTTACCCGTTCCGTCCCGTCCCTCACGGGATGGTGGCTACCAACGTTACGTCGGGACGTCCCGCCCCGAAGGGCGTCGCCCCGCCGGGCGAACCTCGCCCCGAA
>JASEHY010000183.1 GCA_030018555.1 Planctomycetota bacterium | reverse complement strand
TTCTCGTTTTGTTTTGGTAATACTCATCTCAAATTTAGGGGTTTTTGAGATTCTGACGTTACAATATGCGTATTTTCTAATATATATTCATTGAACCTTTTTCGGAAGATTTTGAGACCACGTTTCCTGTTTTCTAATAGTCTTCTCTCGCCGTCTTCTAATAGTTTCATTAGTTTTTCTACTTTCTGCCGGATTGTACGCTTAACGGGTGAAATACCTTTTATCATTGCCCCGAAGAAATCATTGGCTTTGAGCATTATTTGGCCAGGACCTGAATCCCATGTTACATAATCAAGATGGTCAAGCAAATCTACAAAATAAACACGACACTTTATGGTTTTTTCTATCTCAAATTTTATTATTAATAAATAATACGAATCTATTTGCTGTAACAATAAAGAATCCATTAATTTCTTTAGCGAAACCAAATTAGGTTGTCCGTTTGTATCTGAGACACTTGACTTCACATTAACTGGATGATATATCCCTTTATCTTCAAGCCAAATATCACCCATAGAACGGGGGTGTTTGTTTCCGTCCTTATCACGTTCATAACAAGCACGATAATTTATAGCAAGCCATCCTGTTGTTTTATCGTCAACGGGGTCAGCAATTCTATGGCCGATTTCCTTGCCTTGGGCTATCTGAATGAATGAATCTTTTTTCACTTCCGATTGCCAAAACTCTTGTGCTTTTTCCCGTATTTCATTAAGCAAACTTATATTAATCATATCTATGCTCTTTTTAAGTTATAGAATAACTATTGCCATAAAAGAAATGAGAAGTCAATCCTTTTCTCGTCAAAGGATACGGGTGTTTTATCTCCTTTTTTTGGTCGTTACCTGATGGAATTTCCTCTTCAAGCCCCGGTCAAACGGTAAATCGTCATCCACATATTTCTTATGCCTGATGAGTTCCCTGAAGATGTGCTTGAGTTCTTTCTTAGCCCGTTCATAGTGTTTCCATAATTGCTGAACCGAGGTGATACTCAAGGGATATTCTTGTCTCAATGCTTTGTATATTTTGGGAAAAGCCATATTCTCAAAATATCGCTTGTAAAAAACCTCATACTTCACCGGGTCTTGTTGTTTCAGAATAGATAATGCCTCGTCCACAAATTCTTTGGCGACTTCATTGCGATAATCCATCTCAAACCTTTTCTGGGCGCCTCGTCTTTCCAGATATTCTCCTATGGCATCTCGTTCTTTCCTGAGGTTTCTTAAGGTCGTGCTCAGGGTAGGCCAGACAATCTTTTTAACCAGAAATGAACGGAAATGATATTGCTCGTCATATTCCTTGATTCTGATAAAGGCATCCTTGATACAGTCATCAACGAATTGCTCTAAGTCAAATCCGAACTTCTTATCCGTGCCCAAGAAATTAAGGAGCGGATAGAAAAGCGCCGGGTGGTATTTAGCCATTACATAATCTAAATGTCGGTCTTGCATTCTGCCTTCACGGGCGGCTCTGATGGCTGATTTCTTGCGGGGCGTGGTCCGCGTGCCTACCCTTAAAAACGGTCTCATAATAAAACCCCTTTCTCACCACAAAGGCATCCCCGATGCCTTCGGATACGGGGTGCTCCGTATCGGAGCATCGGAGCACAAAGGACACAAAGATAATATGGAATAAAATCTGTGTTCCTCTGTGTTTATCTGTGGTTTCATTTTTATACCTATATCCAAAGTATACCTTACCCATCAGTTTAATCCAGAATTTTCATAATATTTTCATCCCAAGTGTCAGGATTTGTCTTTTTCTGTAATGAGAGGGTAGGGAGAGAAGAAGACCAGATGTAACAATCAGGGTGTAACCTTAATAACCATTAACACACAAGGAGGTGAGTAATATGCCAAGGAAAGGTGTTATCAGATACAGTCCCGGTAGTGAGGGTCTTTTTGGTGAAGGGTCTGATGCCTACGAAGCCCTTAAAAGAGGTCGTCAGGTTACTCTTGACGATAGGGGTTATATCGTGGATGTCTGGGACCCGGCAACCGGCAAACTCTACGATGTCTTAGGCAACGAGATTGGTTCTCGCGATAAGCAGTATGAGTTAGCCAAACCGCCCAGATACCAGAGAAGTAAACGATATACCCCGAGGCAGCATCGCAGGCGAAAGCCACGAAGTGCGCCAAAGAGACCTGTCTCAAAGGGCATTGTCGTGCCACCCAAATAGTTCGGGGTTAGGAGTGAGGAGTTCGGAGAACTACGAACACCGAACTCCGAACTAAACAAGGCTCGCATTAAACATCCCTAACCCCAGACCCCGAAGGATTTCGGGGCTGGGTAGGGACATCGTAACTTTTAACAGGCAACGAAAGGG
Source organism: Planctomycetota bacterium (assembly GCA_030018555.1). Classification (GTDB taxonomy): domain Bacteria; phylum Planctomycetota; class MHYJ01; order JACQXL01; family JACQXL01; genus Yes70-35. The sequence continues at coordinate 1,068 of JASEHY010000183.1, read as the reverse complement.
GGTGAAAAAATATGCCAGAACTGAAGTTCAAAATCCAACTGCAGGTATCTAATGCGACCGAGCCATCCGCAGATATGCCTGAAAAGTGGGCAGACGGATTAAAGACAAACGCAGAGCGAATCAACCTGCGTAGAGAAGAGGTTATCTCAACCGAGGATAACTTCAATACTAAACTCGTCCAGCCAGCACACGCAGGATGGTCGCCGATGCTTGACCCTTCGTTCGTCTCAGAGTCAGAACACAATGCAGAGGAAATCAGATACGCCCACAAGAAGAATCTCGCTAATTCCTTTGGCCAGTATGAGGACAAACTTAACTATCTCTTTGAAGAGGTTGGGGGAGTCCCTGCCAAACGGTTCAAGGATGCAGTGGACAGTGCCAAGCATCACTGGGCAGAGGCAGTCGTTAATGGAGTGCTGAGATTTACCGGCGACAAGGTCAGAGGACGCGGTCCAGCGGTTCTTGCGGTCTACTGGATGACAAACCATAAGAAGGCAGAGACGTGGTTACGGGAAGGTGACCAAATCCTTCACGGGACACCCTACAACATTGCCTTTGACTGGCAGAGGACGACCTTCAAGGCAGCGGTCCAGCAGAAACTCATCCAGGCAGGTATGCAGATACTTCACGCTGAGTTTGAGGAGTCAATTATCACCAGGCAGAACACGATAATCAAGGATATTCTCAATGGTCTGATAGACCCGGCGAAGTGCAGTCCATTTGCATATCCCTACAACCCTAACGCGTCATTCTGCGCCTATGTGGCAGATGGTCCGGTTTTCTACTTAGATGTGCAGATATGGATGCCGTAGTCCAACAGGGATGTCGTTTCCCGTCCCTCCGCGGGGGGACGGGACGACCCCGTCCAGTCCCGAACGCTTTCGGGACGGGATTCGGGATAGATATTAACCACTTTACCTGCTTTTCACCAATCGCATATCCGCCCAATTCTTACCTTTTGATATATCTACTCTTAAAGGCACGGATAATTCTTGTTCGGGGGACATTCTTAGTTCGGGGGACACAATACTTATCTCTCATCCCTATAATTAGGTATTGTGTCCCCGG
>JASEHY010000182.1 GCA_030018555.1 Planctomycetota bacterium | reverse complement strand
CGCCTCCCCGCTCCGCCGCCGCGGGAGCGAGGCGAGGGCGGAGACGAGGCGAGAGAGCGGAGCGGGGGTCTGCCTCTGGCAGATATCCCAGCGGGGCTCTTTGCAAGCCAGAAAACCGCTCTCAATGGCGTCGCAGCGCAACCGCAAAGGACAGACTACGATATGCCGATAAAATATGTCTTTCTCATCTTACTGGTTCTTGTACTTTCAATAGGGATATTCCTGTATTTTTATCAACAGAAATTAGGCACACACGGCTCATTTGATATTGCATCAGTTGGCACGATTCTTGCTGTCATATTCGGGTTTTTCTTTGTAACAGTATCAGCACGGATTGTCGGGATTGTCGGCAGTTCATCCAGTCCTGTCTCAGGAATGACTCTGACCGCCTTGATGGCAACCGCTCTAATATTTGTATTGTTCGGCTGGACTGATTCCGTAAGTAAGATTCTGGCAATGTGTGTCGGCTCAATCATCTGTATCGCGGTCTGTATGTCAGGCGACATCTCGCAGGACCTGAAGACCTCATATCTGGTGGGTGCTACGCCATATAAAATACAGATAGCAGAATTTATCGGCGTATTAGCACCGGCAGTGGCAATCGCCTGGGTTCTTTTACTCCTTAATGAAACCTATGGGCTTGGACCGGGCAAGAAATTAGAAGCGCCTCAGGCAACACTGCTCTCTATGGTCTTAAACGGCGTGATTCAGGGGAATCTCCCCTGGATACTTATTATTGTAGGAATATTTATTGGCTTGACAGTAGAATTGCTTGGCATTGCCTCGTTGCCCTTTGCGATTGGATTATATCTGCCATTCAAATTATCAGCCCCACTTATTATTGGTGGCTTTGTTGCCTGGTTAGTTAATTACTTAACAAAGACCGCAGAAAAAGAGGATACTTCGGAACGAGGTGTTTTATTCGGTTCAGGGTTAGTAGCCGGCGATGCGCTTGTTGGGATTGTGATTGCTTTACTTGCCTCTGTTACTATAAAAGCAGGGTCTCTGGCAGAATTGATGAACCTGCGTGGTCAGATACCGGACAGCACCATTGAGCACCTCCTCGGCTTTGGCATATTTATTGTTTTATCTATAATACTTGTTCTGGTGGCGAAGAGCGGGAGTAAGGGGATGCCTGCCCGACCTGAGATGTCTGGAGGGGTGCCTCAATAAAATGACCTATCTTGCGATATTTCTCATATCGCTGTTGAATAAGTGTATCAATCGGAATCTTCTCTAACCTGTCAAGTGCTGTTATAATACTGCGAGAGAGATTATCAGAGGTTGTTTTATAGTCACGATGTGCGCCACCTAAAGGTTCTGGTATAATCTCATCTACTATTCCCAGCGACCTTAACTCGTATGAAGTCAATTTGAGCACCTTGGCTGATTCTGGTGCTTTAGTATTGCTTTTCCACAATATCGCCGCACATCCTTCTGGTGAGATTACAGAGAAATAAGCGTTTTCTAAAATAGATAGATGGTCACCGACTCCAATCGCCAGTGCGCCACCACTACCACCTTCGCCAATTACCACGCAGACTATTGACGTTCGTAAATATGACATCTCAAAGATATTTTTGGCAATAATCAGTGCCTGACCGCGCTCCTCTGCACCGATACCAGGATATGCACCGGGAGTATCAATCAAGGTTACCACTGGCAGATTAAATTTCTCTGCTAATTTCATTTTCAGCAATGCCTTGTGGTATCCTTCAGGATGCGGACAGCCAAAATGACAGGCGACCCTTTCGTGAATATTCTTACCCTTACGAGTTCCTATTAGCATTACTTTATGGGTGCCTGCTCTTGCAAGTCCGCATATCATTGCAGGGTCGTCTCTGAATGAGCGGTCGCCGTGCAGAGGAACGAAGTCTGTAAAAGCGAGGTGTATAAAATCGCTTATCTGTGGTCTTTGGTGGTGCCGTGCCAAAAGAACTCTCTGCCAGGGCGTTAAATTCTTATAAATATCCTTCTTAAGATAAGTAGCCCGTGCCCGTAACTTGGTTATCTCGTCAGAGAGGTCTATCTCGGCTATCCGTGAAAACCCCTCAAGTTGTGCAATCTTGCGTTCCAACTCCAGTATCGGCGCTTCAAAATCCAATCCTTTTATTTCTTCTGTCATAGCGGATATAATACTATATTTTCTTTCTCTGTCAATAATATAATAAATCTGCTCATCCTACGGATAAACACGAATCACACGAATGGAACGAATAGTACCCCGAATGCTTTCGGGGTGGGATTCGCCGTATTCGTCTTATTCGTGTTCATCCTGCTAAAGCGGAATTGGTTTTACATCAGTGTGAGGTCAAGCGCGTGGGTGGTATTTTTTATGCACGCTCTTGAGTCGTTCTTTGTCTATGTGTGTGTAAATCTGCGTTGTGGCGATATTGCTATGCCCTAACATCTCCTGCACATAGCGAATATTCGCTCCCCGTTCAAGAAGATGCGTGGCAAATGAATGCCGTAAAAGATGTGGATATATCCTGCCTCTTAATCCCACCATTCCGGCGGAGTGTTTAACAATACTCCAGATAACTTCTCTTGATAGTATTTTACCGCGTCTGCTTAAAAATACATTTTCTGGAGAGTGAGGTTTAACGAGAAGCGGTCTTGCCTCGGATAGATATTTCTTTAAGGCAGATTGTGCTTCCTCACCGATGGGAACAATCCGCTCTTTTGAGCCCTTGCCAAAGCACTTGATATATCCTGCGGACAGGTTAACATCTCGTAATTTCAGATTGGACACCTCAGAAGCCCGAGCACCTGTAGCATATAATATCTCCAGAACCGTTTTATTGCGGATATCAAGTGGTTTTTCAGTGCTGTAATAATTAAGAATCTTCTCTATCTCATTATATGAGAGCGTATCAGGGAGTCTCTGCCAGGATTTGGGTTTGTCCACCAGAATAGAAGGGTCTTCTTTAATATGACCTTCTACCGTAAGAAATCTGAAGAACATTCTCAATGCCACAATGCGTCTGATGATGGTATTGGCTGAAATATTTCTGGAGCGCTGGGAATGAATGAATTTATATATATCCGCAGAACTGATAGCGGAGACAGGAATATCCTTGCTACCAGATGTGATATATTTAAGAAATATCTCTATATCAGAACGATAAGATTCCAGAGTATTACGCGATAATCCACATTCTACATCAAGATAAGAAAGAAATAAATCCAGTTCTTTCATAATAATAACAAATATATCTTGACGAATAAGAAGTAAAGATTTATATTATAATAAACTGGAGCGTATGATAATATTGGTAGTAGGTCTTCAAGTTTTATTTTAGGGGTTGTAGCGGTCGGATTTATCCGACATTGATAGTGCGACTCCACGAACCCTGACGGGTCCTTCCCACGACCCTCCCCGAATGCTTTCGGGGTGGACGAGAACCCTGAAGGGC
>JASEHY010000181.1 GCA_030018555.1 Planctomycetota bacterium | reverse complement strand
TTCGGGGGCGAGCCTCGCCCTGCTGGGCGGGGGAAAGGAAGAATATTGTTGGACCACTTTGGATTATTGCTCTTGAGGACGAAGATTACTCCGTCAGAGCCGATGCCAAACTTCCGGTCACATAGGCGTTTGATTAATCTCGCCATTGCGTCGTTTTTTCTCCTCATCAGGGAAGAAAAAACAGGGTCAATGGGATGGAACAGTATAAAATCATTGCCTGTGCCGTGCATCTTGAAGAATTTCATAAATGTAATCCAGATAAATCGGGATAACTGGTTGTAACTCCCGTCCCGAAAGCATTCGGGACGGGATAACAGCCAGTAAGAGATGAGTTATCTTTTTCGTGGGGATAACAATAGTTTGACCGCAGCATTAACATCAGCGGCTGACAGAACGATATTGAAAAGACCAAATAATGTTAATGCTTCCTTTACCACAGGATGGGGCTGAACAATAACCACATCGCCATAGTTTTCTTTGCACAGATTAGCAATTTTTACAAAACTGCCGATACCTGATGAGGTAATATGTTTCAATTCAGAGAGGTCAAAGACAAATCTGTAGATACCTTCGTCCTGTATCTTTTTTATAACGTCATCAAATTCGTCCTGGGTATTATTATCTAAAATCCCCTCTACACCAATTATCACTATTTCTTCAGGGAGCGTCAGTTTTTTGATTACTAAATCACCCATAGATTTGAAAATATAATATTATACCATAAAAAGTCAAGTTAAATCTATTTTTGCCCACTTTCCTTTTTTGAACATTATCCGATATACAATAGAACGTATTAGCCAATCTATCGGCATAGTAAGCCATGCGCCTAACAGTCCAAGATGAAAGACATTAACGAATAAAAATGCCAGAGGTAAGCGAATAAGCCAGACACCGATAAAATTGATAATTAATGGAATAACAGTATTACCTGCTCCGCGAAAGGTTCCCTGATGTACCATCGCGTAACCGAGAAAGGGCTGTTCAATCGCAGCAATCATTAAACAATAAAATCCTACTTCTCTAATATTGATATTGGTTGTAAAGATACTGATAATAAAAGAGGGAAAGAGTAGAAATAACAAACATAAAGATAGCATTATTCTATGAGAGAAAGAGATAGATTGTGCGAGTGTTATATTTGCCAGATTTGATTTCCTTGCACCAATGTATTGTCCCACGAGGGCTCCTGTTGCTATGGATAATCCCATTACGGGCATAAAAGAGAGAGATTCAATCCTTGTGATTACATAATGAGTTGCCAGCGCAGTCTGGCTTATTCCCGCTACAATCTTCAGAAATACTAATCCTCCTAAATGAGTTATTATCGGCTCTATTCCAGCAGGAAGCCCTATTCTAAATAAGGTCTTGAAAATAGGCATCTCAACCAGTCTAAATCCTTTTAGAGATAAATTAAGACCCGATCGCGCGGAAAAGAGATAGACCAAGATTATGACACCTTCTATAACTGACGAGATAAATGTAGAAATAGCAGCACCTTTGACACCCATTTCCGGGAATCCTAATTTACCAAAGATTAATATATAATCACCGATGATATTAAGAATGTTAGTAAAAATGGTAATAATCAAGGGGGTTCGGGTATTTCCAACCCCTCTTAGAATTGCTGTAGAGATGAGAAAAAGATAATTCATCACAAAAACGGAAAGCGTAATAGAAAGATAGGTTACAGATTCTTTGTATAAATCTGAAGATGGGTCAGTAAAACAGGCAATGATATTACCTGATAGCGTAAAGCCAAGGATGGAGACAACGATACCAATAATCAGGACCACCATTAAGCCGGCAGATGCATTTACAGATGTTTTTAAGTCGTTCTTTTCGCCATAAGAACGGGAGACCATTGCGATAATAGCGATAGGAACGCACATCAGGGTCAGCCGTATCATCATAGTAATAGGACCCGCCAAGCCAACCGCTGCCAGGGCTAATTCACTATGGCGGTATCGCCCCAGCATAATGGTATCAGATAGAAACATAAGGGACATAAAGAAGTGCTGGAGCATTACGGGCCAGGCGAGGTTTATTACCGCACGACGGACAAATCTCGTGTCTTCTTTCATAGAGCAGACTATCTCATCTTTCTCACAAACTCCCATCCCACTTTCCAGACATCACCTGCTCCGACAGTAATAATGATATCATAAGGAATGGTATTTTCAGTGAGGTATTTGACAATACTTGCGAAGTCGGGGAAATATCTGGCAGACCCTCCAGATTTATTGATTTCAGAAACCACCTCCTCTGATGATATAACCTGTTGTGATGGTTTTATGTCCCGTGCTGAATAGATAGGCGGAATCAGGGCTATATCTGTTTTACATAATACCCGAACGAATTCCTTCAGGAACAATTTAGTTCTGCTATAAAGATGTGGCTGAAAAATAATCCAGAGCCGTCTATTGGGAAATAGTGTTCTGGCTGTGGATATTACAGTTTGTAATTCGGTTGGATGATGTCCGTAGTCATCAATAACAACTCTTTCTCTAATCCTGGCAATAACCTCAAAGCGTCTGTGGACACCCTTGAATTCTGCGAGTGCCTTGCGGGTAATATTTTTATCTATTCCAAGAATCTCTGCGACAATAATAGCAACCAGAGCATTCAGGACATTGTGTTCGCCCGGTATGCCCAGTATAAAATCACCGTATTTCTTATTGCTCCGCCACGTCTCAAAATGCCAGCGGTTATTGTTGATACGGATATTCCGGGGATACCATTGACTATCTCTGGTATGTTTTGAGCCGAAGGTGATTACTCTGGCATTATGCCTTTTCTTCCCGCTAATGCGGGATGCCACCCCCTTCGGGGGCGAGCCTCGCCCTGCTGGGCGGGGGAAAGGAAGAATATTGTTGGGCTCCTTCAGGCACTTCTGAACACCCGGGTCTTCTATATTGGCAATAACAAATCCGTCCTGCGGGGTGGTAGCAATAAATCCAGCCCCTTTCTGCCCAGCCCAGCCCTTGCGCGCAATGACTGGGTTAAAAAGGGGCTGGATAAACTGACGAAAAGAGTTAACGAGATTATTAAATGTTTTATAGTAGTCCATATGGTCAGGTTCAATATTGGTGATGATTTTAATTCGTGCCGGTAGATGATGAAAGGAGCGGTCATATTCACATGCTTCGGCAATGAAATAATTCCCTTCTCCGAAAACACTACCTGTCTGGAAATCCTGAAGCACTCCACCTACTATAAAAGAGGGATGCAGTCCTGCTTTTGTGAGCAAATATGCAATTAAAGAAGAAGTAGATGTCTTTCCGTGTGTCCCGCTTATAGCGATACCAATCTTTCTTCTCATCAAAAGTCCTACTGCCTCGGCGTATTTTATAATACTAAGGGGTCCAACAATATTCTTCCTTTCCCCCGCCCAGCAGGGCGAGGCTCGCCCCCGAAGGG
>JASEHY010000180.1 GCA_030018555.1 Planctomycetota bacterium | reverse complement strand
CACAGATTAAGGGTAATAGGGATGGGGGTCAAAGATAGGGGTGGTGAGGGTCAAAGATATGCGAGGTGAGGGTCAGCCGCCCCAAAGGGGCGAGCCTCGCCCTCCCACTCGCCTCGCCTCCGCTTCGGCGGAGCGGGTAGGGAGGGCGGGAGATAGTAGAGGTGGGGGTCAGGGCATTAGCCCGCATTATTCATAGCTTTGTATACCGCATAAATGCTTACTTATCTCCGGTGGGATGTGTCCCTCTTACAATTCGATGTGAGGGTAGTCACTATTTATTCTCTGGTGATTGTGGGGTTGGTTCCTCTGGCTTTTCTTCTTCTGGCTCAGTTGGTGGTTCTTCTGGATTTACTTCTTCTTTTGGCTGGGTTGGTTCTTCTGGCTCTACGGGGTTGTTTAGGGCTTCTTCTACCCACACCTTTATATCGTTAATAACCTTCTGCCTGCCTTCTGGAGTCTGCTTTTCCATATACTCAGAGAAATATTGGTCTTCGGGAAGTTGGACAGGAAATAGACGACTGGCGATAAATTGCGGTTTATAGTGTGGTATTTTATCTGGCACAAACATACCTTCTAAAATCTCTACCGCCGCATCTTGATAGCGATAAAATACCGCTGGAATTTTAGTATCATCAACCACGATAATCGGCCTGCGGTCTTCAAGTAACCCCATCATTTTGGGGACAGCAGGTTCACCTATAAATGCTATTCTATGAGCAGAGAAATTTGATGGTTTCAGGGCTGCTAGCCGTGACTGAAATGACATTTTGTAATTATTCCCTTTATTGTAACGATTATCCTTATCAAAATAATTATATCTCAAATAATAAATATAGAGGTCTATTTCTTCATCAAGCGAAAGATTTGCCTGCTTGCCATCTTTGTCCAGGATACCAGGGGGTAATATTCCACCGACGCCTCGAATCGTGTGCTTTCTCTCACTATCCTCCTGCATCATTTGTTTTATTAATAAAAGAGTTTCTTGGTAATGCGAATAATAAACCAAAGTGGAGTGCCAATTGATAAGGTCTTCCAGTAGTTTAACCATTTCTCGTTGTTGTTCCTTGTCACAGTCTCTTATGTATCTGGGCTCAGAAAACTCAGGCTTAAGGAAACTTATTGCCTGTATATATAATGTTTTTTCCACTTCTGTTGGTTGATAGCATTCCTTAATCATTTTCGCTCTTTCATTGTGAGAAGATATTATTTTGGTAGTCGCATTCTCTGTTATTATTCCTATTTTTTCAGGTTCTATCTTCTTTATATAAGAATTGTTTTTTGTGAGCGGTTGAATATTTAGTGGTTGTAACTTTGGTTTATATGATATAATAAATGTACCTATAACAAAAACAATTCCAATAGTTGATATAATGATACCCGCAAGAAAGAGATTATTTTTCTTCATACTTTCCGTCCTCGTGGGACACATTCAGCTCCCTAAACTCGGCTATTTGTTTGGGTTACATAGTGCCATTTTTCTAAAATTCACACCCAATGCAACCAGTTTAGCAATTCTTGACATTTGATTTATAAAAAATTACGCCCCGAATGTCAAGTAAAATCAGCGTTAGAGCGTCTTGAATGTGTCCCACGAGGAATCTACATCCCGAGGGAAACAGAAGACAAGATTCAGAATTCTGGTATCATACGCTATCGTTACCGAACCACTGAGTTTGATGGTCCCCCGAATTCGAATTAGTTGTTCTATTTCTCCTTTGCTTTCTCTAATTTCTCTTTTTCCATATCTTCTGCATCTTTTATCTGTCTTCCAAAAGTATAAAATGCTTCCGCTTTTATTTGTGCTTCAAGATCACGGTCTTGATAGAGAACTTTAGCATTAGACAATATATTAAATGATTCGTCGTAAAGAGTATCTCTTTTTGGCTTATCTTCCTCACCTGCAAGATTACATAAAATAGTAGCCCATAGACTATATAACACTAATCCATTATCACAGTTATCCTCTATTCCCAACAATTCTATTGCTTTCTTGACATCTTCTAATGCTAACCTGTTTTTTTCTTTGACATAAATAGTGTCTTCCTTTGTTAAGACCTTTTTAGTATATGCCATGTTGTGGTAAATATAACCCCGAAGAAAGTATATTCCATAATTAATGTTTCCTTGTGCAAGACATTTTTCTATATAACTCAAAGCGGTTTCATAGTTCTCAAGGTTTGAATAACATTTTGCAACCTCTAAAAGAACATCAGGGTTTTTAGGATTATCCTGTAGAAGTTTCAGGGCAATCTCTAATGCCTCTTTCTCGATTTTTTTGCTTACCTCAACCATTATTGTACTCTCACTCAAGCGTCGCAACGCCTCAATTAGTTTTAGGTTGTAATCAACATTCTGTGGGTTTAATTTTACCAGCATTCGGGCAGATTCTACAAGATATGGTCTTGATGCCTGCTTCCTAGCAGACCAATACGCTCGTAAGGCAGAGGTTTTGGCAAAGGGTTTATCCGGATGATACTTGGCAAAATATTCGGATAACAGTAAAAGCACCTCGCAGTTCTCTGAGAACTTCTTCAGGGCATTTCTTAGGGCAGCACTAATAACATCAGGGATATCTTTTTGGAAACCTAATTTAGCCAGCCCGATATAGAGATCAACTCTGTTTGGTTCTTTCTGTATTTGTGTCCAAAGACCCTCTATCGTTTGAACAATTTCAGAATCTTTATTATCTTCTCTATTTTCAGAATAGTTCTTTATTTCAACAATTGATAAAAAGATGCCTGACATTACCATTGCGATTATATAGACAAAATACCTTTTACATTTGTTATTAAACATATAAAAACTCCTTTTATAATTAAAATTTAAAACCAGTAAGTAATTCGGGGGACACAATATTATTTCTTAGGACCTGGTTTTTGTCGGTGCAGTATTTTACCAATTAGTCTTTCTATCTTTTTGATAAATCCCTTACTGCCTAACGGTCGACCAGTCCGTTCATGTCTCCTCAGTAAATCCACTTCCTCATCCCTCATCCTTTCACTTAAGAAACTATGCCAATCTCCAATCATCTCCAATAACGGCTTCACCTTTACCAACTCATCATCTTTGCCAGATATATGCGCTTTAGCGCTTGACCACTCATAATCTTCAGGTTTTTTTACTAATCCGGCTCGCACCGGATTCAATTCTATATAACGTGCAGCTACATATAAATACTGCTCAGCCATTGGAAATGAGGCAAATCTTCCCTGCCAGAGATAGCCACGCCACTTCTTTCTAAAGTTTATCAGTCTGGTATATCGCCGATGCGCTTCGCCTATAGCCCGAGCTAAACTTTCCTCGCTTGATGGCACGGCAATTAAATGTATATGATTAGGCATTAGACAATAAGCCCAGATGTCCACACTATATTTCCGGCACCATTCGACCATTAATTCTAAATAAGAATGGTAATCATTAGCGGAGAAAAACACCTTTTGTCTGCGGTTCC
>JASEHY010000017.1 GCA_030018555.1 Planctomycetota bacterium | reverse complement strand
CACCCTGAACTCGTTTCAGGGTCTAATGAGATGCTGAAACAAGTTCAGCATGACACCCATGGCACCGTCGAATCAGCAAACACCCGGCTTTTTGGACACCCCCTATAGGTATAAATATAAAAAAATTATAATGTAAGCTATTGCCGAGAGAGGAAGGGACATATGTGCTATAAGTCCCATTTCAGCGGGGCAGGGTAAAACCTTTAAAGAGCGGGAAATAAGATGGAAGAAAGGTATAGATATCACTAAAATTAGGATTAACAAAATATTATTTTTGAAGTAGATAAATTTAGATTTGAAGTCCATAAATTATTTAACCACCTATTAAATAATTCCCCATCTGGTAAACTTTGTTTTTTTCCTGCTAAATCCGTCTTATCGGCTAAATCCGCTTACCTATTTACTTCGCAGAGAAACTTACAGCCATACCCATTCCGCCGTGGTTAACTCTGTTAGAAAAACTGATGATAGCAAATCCGACGACGGTTACCTGTTTGATTTCAATACCAGCAAGATTTGTTCTTTTAACTGGGGGATTTTATTCCTGACGATATCCCATAAAATATCATAATCAATCCCAAAATATTCATGTATGAGTATGTCTCTGAGACAGGCTATCTTCTTCCATTCTATCTCTGGATGTTTTTGTTTTACATTTGCAGGTATCTTCTTGACTGCCTCTCCGATAATCTCAAGGTTTCTTATGACCGCATCGGTCATCATCTGGTCTCTAACAAAATCCTTATGTGACTTACTGCCCACATAGTTGAGGATTTTCCGGGCGCTTGCTAATATGTCTTTTAAGAACATCGTGTGGTTCCTCTTAGACATAGACCACCTCCGAAAGGATATGTTCCTCGATTTCCTTTTTAATCACATTCTTTAACACCAGGTCTATTTTTGCATCAAGTACTTTTTCAAGGTAGAATTTCAGTTCCATATAGTTATCAAAGGTTTTATGTCTGTTCTCAAATTCAACCAGTATGTCAATATCGCTACCCTGTCGCTGGTGGTTTTGAGCATAGGACCCGAAAACACCGATAGTTTTTACCTTGAAAGTGTCTGTTAAGATATCCTTGCGTTTTGTTAAACTGTCTTTTATCGTTCTAAGTGATTTTGTCATACCATCTATTTCTAATACTTTAACTTAACTAATAAACTAATAAAATAGATAATCTTTATCGGTTTGTCAAGAAAATCATTGCCATTCGGGACACATTCAATGACAGTAAATACATGTTTTGTTTGACACCTATGGCGTGATTCTTTATAATTGCCATATGATTTCAGTTATTATTCCCACACTTAATGAAGAAAAGACCATTGCACAGGTGGTATCCCTTGCCCGAAAGTCAAAAGGTGTTAGTGAGGTCATTGTAACTGATGATAAATCACTTGACCGGACTATAGAGGCGGCTAAAGAATCGGGCGCAAGTATCATCACCTCAACCAAGATAGGCAAAGGTGCATCTATGAAAGACGGGCTTCTGGTGTCGCGTAACGAAATCATTGTTTATCTGGACGGCGATATCTCCAACTATGTTGATGATGTGGTGGAGCGTCTTGCCGAACCGCTTATTAAGGACGAGGCGGATTTCGTCAAATCAACATTCGGTCGGGAGGCGGGTCGGGTAACCGAACTGATTGCCAAGCCGCTCTTGAGTTTGCTTATGCCTGAGGCGTTGAGGTTTTCTCAGCCCTTAAGCGGAATTATCGCGGGCAAGAAGTCATTTCTTGAGCGGATAGAGTTTGAGAACGACTACGGCGTGGATATCGGCATACTTCTGGATATGCTTAAAATCAAGGCGCGGATTAAAGAGGTGAATATCGGACAGATTAGCCACAAGATGAAACAATGGCGTGAATTGGGTAAGATGTCACGCGAGGTATCACGGGCTATCCTGAAAAGGACTAAGACCAATCCTGATTTCTCGCTGGATTCTTTGGAGACCATCAATATTATCAGGGACCAGATGGAACTGGCAATTAAGGAATCCCTGGCGCCGCTGAAGAAGATGATTATCTTTGATATGGATAATACCATCCTTCAGGGCAGGTTTGTTTATGAGGCAGCCAAAGATTTTAACTTTGAGAAGGAGTTGGTCAAGATTCTTGCAACCAATTCCGATTCCTGGCTTTTGACTAAACTCATTGCCCAGAATCTCAAGGGCTTGAATATCGCCCAGATACTCTCATTGGTTGATAAAATACCGTTGGTCTCTGATACCGTAGAAGTGATTGGTGAATTAAAGAAACGCGGTTATATTGTCGGGATTATCAGCGACAGTTATGATACGGTTGCCCAGCACCTCAAGAACAAACTCGGCATTGATTTTGCCATTGCTAACGAACTGGAATTCAGTAACAGCATTGCCACTGGTGAAGTGAAAGTGCCTTCTCATTTTATCCGCACCGACGAAAGTAAGTGTACGCATAATTTCTGCAAGAGTAATGTGATGATGAAATTGGCCGCCAAGTATGATATACCGCTGGGTAATATTATCGCAGTAGGGGACAGCGAAAACGATGTTTGTATGGTCAGATTTGCCGGCATCGGCATTGCCTTCTGCTCCAATAATTTTGTCCTTAACAGTGTGGCTGATTATAAGATAGACACAAAGGCATTCAAGAATATCCTTGACTTTGCGGTGTAACTCTAATATGGAATATGCAATGTTGGAGTACTTTAAAGACATCATTGGACAATCTTATTTTGACGTAGCTTTATCATCTTTTATCTTTTTTGGCTCAATCGTCGTCGGCTTATTCCTTAAGATAATTATTCTCGGTTATCTCTAGCGCGCCGCGGCTAAGACATCCTGGAAATGGGACGAGCCTATCGTCAAACATGTAAAAAGCGCTATCCTTTTCTGGTGCATCTTACTGGGATTATATTTTATCAAGGGAATTTGGGCGTCAACTATTCCTACGATCGTGAGTACGTTATTGGATAAAGTCCTGATAGCATTTTTTGGACTGAGCGTACTAATAACCATTGCCAATATCACGACCACGCTTATCGGCGTGTATGGCGAGAAACTTCAGCATACGATGCCTCTGACCAACCTTACCCAGAATCTCGTAAAGACACTGATTATTATCATCGGTGGGTTAATGATATTAAACGCCTTGGGTATATCCATTACACCGCTTCTGACTACTTTAGGAATCGGTGGTTTAGCCGTTGCACTCGCTCTACAGGACACCCTCTCTAATTTCTTCTCAGGTTTCTATACCACTATTGCCAAAAATATCAGGGTCGGTGATTTCATTAAATTGGAATCCGGCGAAGAGGGCTATGTCCTTGATATCGGCTGGAGAGTGACCCGGATTAAACTGTTAGGCAACAATATTGTCCTGATTCCCAATAATAAACTTGCCCAATCGGTGGTCAGGAATTACTACCTGCCTGATAAGGAGTTATCAGTGACCGTTGAAGTCGGTGTTCATTATGATAGCGACTTGGAATTTGTAGAAAAAGTTACTTATGCAGTAGCACAAGAAATCCAGCAGAACCTTGACGGAGCGGTTAAATCATTCAATCCGATTATCCGTTACCATACTTTTGATTCCTCCAGCATCAATTTTACCGTAATTATGCGGGCTGAAGAAGTCAAGGCAGGTTATTTGCTTAAACACGAATTCATTAAACGGCTCCAGCAACGTTATAAAAAAGAGGGGATTGTTATTCCTTATCCAATAAGGGCTATAAACCTGGAACAGGAAAAATCTTGTCTTCCTCCCAATGAGTTGATAAAATAAATCATTATGTCAGATATCGTAGAGTATCTTAATAATCAAGGCGAATTTACCATCATTTGATGGTATGCTAATTAAGGCAGACCACTTGATGTAATCAGTCAAAAACAGCGGCAAGAACGCCATTAAACACGAACTGGTTAAATAAGAATAAGGAATTATCAAATGGAAGAAATTAAATTAAATCTGCCGTTCCTGATAGCCGGGATTATCATATTTATCGGATTCTTAGGGACACTCTTCTTCCATAAGACCCGTATCCCGGACGTGTTATTCCTGATTGTCATCGGGGTTCTCATCGGCCCGGCTACCGGCTGGATTAAGGCGTCATCGTTGGAAGGCATCACGCCGTATTTTGCCCGGCTGGCCCTGATTATTATCCTCTTTGAAGGCGGACTGCATCTCAATTTTGACATCCTGATAAAAAGGTTTGTGGGCGGAACGCTTTTCTCCTGCGGAACGTTTGCCATCTCGCTTATCAGCATGGCATTGCTCGGCAGATATGTCCTGAATATGCCGCTGATAAACAGTTTAATCCTGGGTGCCATTATCGGCGGCACCAGTTCGGCCATCGTCATCCCGCTGATTTGCAAGATGACGGTCCAGGAGGAAACCAAATCAATCCTTTCACTGGAATCTATTATTACCGATATCCTGGCGGTCATCGGGGTGATTGTATTTATAGAAATGGGACTGAAAGGCGAGGTCAAACCATCTGCGGTACTCAATGACCTGGCTGGTCCATTCTCCATCGGTATTGTGGCAGGCATTATCTTCGGGTTATTGTGGATAAAGGCGTTGAGCAGCATCCATATTGCCTCGCTGTCTTATATGACCACCTTAGCCGCGGTGCTGGTGCTCTTCGGCGTGGTGGAAATAGCCAAGGGCAGTGGAGCAGTTGCGGCTTTTACCTTCGGACTGGTCCTGAGCAATGGCACGAGATTCCTCAAGGTATTTGACGAAACCAAGACATTCAAACTGGACGACAAAATAGAACACTTCCATCAAGAGTTCACCTTCTTTATCAGAACCTATTTCTTTGTATATATCGGATTATTAATCTCTCCGAATATCTTAAGAAACAAAGAAATACTGAACAATGCGGTTATCATCTCCTTAGGACTTATCATCGCCAGATATATCTTCATCTGGTTCTATTATCTAATATACAAACCGGTCCGGAAAGAGCGGTTCATCTACTTCATAATGTTACCTAAGGGATTAGCCGCGGCCGTGGTCGCCTCCCTGCCATATGCCTACAATGTCCCCGGCACTGAGGATTTCGTCACCTACACCATTTTGGTCATACTGATTAGCAATATCTTTATGGTCTTGGGAATCTTCACGGCTGAAAGATGGATTATATCTAAGAATAACCATCCTCAACCGTGCGATTGATTAATTATGTCAAATATCATAGAGTATCTTAATAACCAATCAAAATCAGTAATCATCATTCTGGGAATCATATTGGTGGGTATTGTGGGCTTTCTGGATTATGCCACGGGACAAGAGATTTCCTGGTCAATATTCTACATCCTGCCGGTTTCTATAGTTACTTTATTTGCCGGGGTTATTGCCGGGATAATCTTTTCTTTTGTGGGTGCCGCAGTGTGGTTCATTAATGATATAATAGAGGGAATGACTTATTCGTCATATTTAATACCCTATTGGAATACACTTGTCAGGTTTGCTATATTTTTAGTTGTTACTTATATTTTATATATATCAAAAAGGGAAAGCCGGTCTGCCCGGACCGACTTTTTAACAGGAATATCCAATAGAAGACATTTTGTTGAATCGGGTGATAAACTATTAAATTCCTCTAAATATAAAAGTTACCTCACAGTTGCTTACATATTTCCAGTATCACAATCGCGATGGCCATATCCTGTGTGTGACTTAAAGAAAGATGGATTCTTTTCACGTCAAGTCGTTTGCATATCTTTTTTGTCTTGTTATGAAGCATCACAGAGGGGACATTGTTGTTAGAAGAGATGATTTCTATATCGCTAAAGGGAGGGCTTTGTTGGGTTCCCCAGCCGGTTCTGAGTGCCTTTAGAAATGCCTCTTTTGCCGCAAATCTTACTGCAAAATGTTGATAAGGATACCTTTTTGACCTGCAAAATGATATTTCATTCTTAGTGAAGATACGATTGACAAATCCGAGATGAGCAAGGGCGAGATTTTTGATGCGAGATACTTTTACTATATCAATGCCGACACCACTGAGCATTATTGGTTTAGAAGCATAGGGCAGTATTCAGAGTGAACCCGAGATTGGTGAAATCAATTCGCCGGACATTGCGAGTCCGAAATAATCCTCTGGCGTCATTATAGAACCGGAACGGTTTGATTATTTCTAATTCTATTTCTCCCCTCATTAGATATCCCGAGGAAGTTAGATACTTGGCACCGACTAACCAGTGATATCCATAAGTATTTTCTGCTTCATAAGTGCGATACTGTTTCTGGGCGGAATTAAAACTTTCAAAAAAGTACCATCCAAGTCCTATGCCATAATACGGTTGAGGGTTCTCAAGTTCTAATATTGGCAGTGTAGAAATATATGTTGTTAATAGCGGGACAAAATTAATGCGACCAAGGTTCTGACCATATAACATGAATTCACCATTAAGGATGCCTGTCTTAAACTTATAAGATGAATAACTACTTGAGGAATGAGTTAGTGTAACATATATATTGCCCATATTATTAGCGTGATTACTGGAAGGAAGGAGGTAAGAGAACTCCAGCCCGAGTTCAAAAGACTCTGTAAGGGTATATTTTTTCCAGAATGCTTCTGACGAAGGATAATCCTCGGCTAAAATATTGTGCGGTGATATAAGAACGCAACTTAATACGACGAGACAACTCCAGAAAAGGCATTTTATTCTTTTGTTTATCATAATACGCACCTCCTACTTAATCAAGGGACATATATTCAAGCAAGTAAGGGTTCCCGCTTACTTATATATAATATAGATATACTTTTTGATTTGTCAAGTATTTTTATAATATTTATTGGGGTTATGGGGTAGCGGGTTTCGGACTTCCCGCATCCCCGACTTAACATAATATACATTATCGGAAGTTAAAACTATCCCTTTTTTTATTACTCTCTAAGCATCCTATATCCAATAATATCATTGAACTGTATCTCCACCGTTTGCCGGGGTGTCTGAGGTATCTCTATAAGTATTTTTTCTCCGTGGAGTATTTTGGTTATAGTCCCTATGTATATCTGCACATCTCCATAGGGCTTGGTATAAATAACTGCTGTTTTTCCAATTAATAATAAAGGTATAATTAAACTCTTTTTCCCCATTTCATCAAGTAGGTTTTTCATCGTGGTTTCTAATTCTTGGAGTTTATTAGTATGTTCTCTATTTGTTTCTGCCAGGGACAGGATTTCTTTATTAGCGTTCTCTAATTGTGCTATTGTTTTTTCTAACTCTGCTTTTAGTTGATTAATTTGTTCATCCCTTTTTGATAATTCCTGATTCTTTTGTGATAAGTCCTGCTCATACTGTGCTACCCGTTTTTCTAAATCAGATATCTTATAAACATCACATCCCATAATAAACGCCACTGATAATGCTGTTATTACTATGATTATATTTTTTATCATTGATATACTCCTTTCTATTTATGAGACCCCGAAATGAATTCGGGGTGAGTCTGTTGACTTTGTCAACAGTCTCATTTATATACAATAATTATTTCTGTCATTGTTCCCCAGCATACTTTACAAAGATTCTTACCAATAGTGCCCTCTCCACTGCAGGAAGAACAGGGTTTCTCTTTTTTCTCAATCACCTGCCAATAAGTTTCTATAAATAACGCTTCTATAAAAATTTCCCTTTGGCTATCTGTAGTTTTGTCCCACCATACATCCGGCGTAATCAGTTCTCCTTTTTGGGCGGCTTTTTCTCTGGCTTCGGCAACCAATTTGGTTCTCTTTTCGTATCTGGCAAATTCCTCAGGTGTTATTGATGATTGAGACGATACTCCTGTGTTAACGAGCCATGAACCTTCTCCATAAGATATTTCTCTTTTGGGCAGGTGTTGTAACTTTTCCTGTGATTTGTCTTCAATTATAGATAGAATTTCTTTTTCACTTAGTTTATTATCCTTGGATAATTTTTCTACTACTTGTTTATAAACCATATTATTGACATAAGAAATCGTGCTTTGATAAGATAAGCCCTGGCTGCAAATCTTCTTTATAGATGCTTTGAGGTTACTATAATATTGAGCAAGGATTTTTTTGTTCAAATCAGTTTGCACTCTGGATGCCAGGAGATTTTCAGCCTCAGTAATCTTCTTCTCTAATTCAGTAATGGCCTTATCCCTGTATTTAGTTTTCTCCATCTTTTTTATATCTAACAGCACATTCTTGGCTTCTTCCAAAGATTTTTTATCTTTATTCTCTATAAGTTTTTCTATTTCTGCTACTTTTTGAAAGAGAATCTCATCAGTCATAGCAGATATTCTCTCATTGGCTTTATCCCTGAAAGATGATGAGAGTTGTGCCGCCTTAGCATAATGTTCTTTTGCTTTATCATAAAGTTTTAAATAATTTCTACAATATTCAGCCAACTCAAAATTATCAGATGCTTTTTCCGAATCAAGGGTTTTGGATTTTTCAAGATATAACTCTTGGGGCTTGTATATTTTCAATGGTTCAGTATAAAAGTTTTCTGTTTTAAGGATATCACCTGTAACTACATTTTTCAGTCCGTTTATTGTTTTGATTTTAATGGTGTTTTCATCTTTTTCAGAAATAACCCCTTCAAGTATCTGTCCATTTTTCAAGTATATTCTTGAAGCGTATATCTCGTTATTTCCTTCTATTGTGAAAGAGATTGCCAATATATTTTTTAGCCGGATGGTCTCGCTGTCAGCAAGGTGGTGCCATTTGAGATACAAGATACCATTATTGTGCCAGGATTTGAATTCAAGTCCCATTTCGTCAAAAGAAACAATCTCGCCTGAGAGATATGACCCATTTTTTAATTGAACAGTAATAGAAAAGGTTTCCAGAGGCAAGAGAAGACATATTATAATAATAAAAAGATGAAGATATTTGTATCGCATATAGTTTATGAGTTTATTCAAATAATTGAGGAGCAATATTTTTTGTGTAATTCCTTAAATACTTATCTATTTCCATAGCGGAATCTAAGACAAACACATTATCTGAAACTTTTTTCGCTTCGTCAAGAGTTATTGATGTAATAATTTTTTTTATCTCCGGGATAACAATGGGAGAAGTGCTGAATATTCTCAGTCCCATTCCCACCAGAAGCACGGTATAGAGCCAATCCCCAGCCATTTCGCCACACATAGCAATGGGCTTGTTATGTTTTCTCCCCTGTTCTATAACATATTTAATAAGTCTTAGAACCGATGGATGGGATGTTTGATATAAATATGCGATTTTCTCATTCGTGCGGTCCACTGCCAAAGTATATTGTATCAAATCATTTGTGCCAATACTGCAGAAGTCAACTTCTTTCATTAAGATATCTGCCATTATTGCCGAAGAGGGAATTTCTATCATTACTCCTATTTTGATGTCTTCCCTAAATGGTATCTTCTTTGTTCTCATGTCATCTTTAACCTGTTCTAAGATACTTTTTGCCTGTCTGAATTCGTCTATGGCTGAAATCATAGGGAACATTATACTAATATCGCCGTAGTTAGATGCCCTTAGAATTCCTCTTAACTGTGCCCTGAACATATTTAGATTTTGTAAGGAGAGTCTTATGGCGCGGCAGCCAAGGAAAGGGTTTTTTTCATTCTCTTTGCCCGGTTCTAATTTATCCCCCCCAATATCCAATGTTCTAACGATTATTTTCTTATTTTTTAATATAGATACCGCTTTTTTGTATGCGTTAAAATGTTCTTTTTCCGATGGCAATAAACCTGCCTCAGAATAAAGCCATTCAGTTCTATATAAACCGATACCTTGTCCTCCATATTGGGTAATCAACGGTATTTCATGCGGCAATTCAATATTAGCATATATTGTTATTTCGTGGTCATCTTTTGTCTGGCAGGGAAGGTCTTTTAATTCATTCAGTAGATTTTTTTCATAGGATGAGAAATTCTTGCTTATCACAGAATATTTCTTTATTGTTTCTTTATCAGGATTAATTATGACCATTCCCGTATTGCCGTCAATGATGATTAAATCGCCGGATGACACATCCAGGGTAATATCGTTAAGGGCAACCACAGCAGGAATACCCATTGCCCTTGCAATTATAGCAGTATGAGATGTGCGACCACCTTTATCTGTGATAAACCCCTGCACTTTATTCTTATCTAACAATGCTGTCTCGGTAGGATTCAAATCCCGACAAACAATAATAACGGATTCTTTCACCTCGCTAATATCTTTTATTTTCTCCTGAAGTAAGTTTCTAATGACTCTTCTTTCTATATCATAAATATCATTAATCCTGCTACCCCAGAAAGAATTCTGGTCAACAGAAGATAATGCCTTGATATATTTTCTGAGGGTTTTAGAAACAGCATACTCAGCGGTAAAAAGTTCTTTTTTTATTATCTCTACAATCTGCGATTTCAGGTAAGTATCCTGAAGTATTTTAATGTGAGCATCAATGATGGGGACAGTTTCTTTAGTGCTTTTTTTCTGGAGTCGTTTAATGATGATTTTTAGTTCTTCAATAGAATTATGAAGGGCTTTTTCAAGTTTGCCAACTTCTTGAGCAGCATCTTCTGAATTAATTTGCCTTTCTGGAATAGTATATTCTGTCGCATCTACCAGAAATGCTTTGGCGATTGCAATACCATGCGACACCGCAACCCCTCTTTTAATCCGCATATTATTCTTCATAGAATTTAGTGTTTATTAATGACTCCAGAGCCTCCACCGCCTGCAATTCATCTGGCCCATTTGCTTTTATTATGATATTTGTTCCTTCACCAGCCGCCAATGTCAGCAATTCCATAATACTTTTAGCATTAATCTCAACCCCATCTTTTACAAAAGCAATACTTGCCTGAAATTTATTTGCCATCTCTGCAATCTGAGCGGCAGGTCTAACATGAATACCAGATTTGTTATTGATTCTTACAAGTTTCTCCAATTTAATTTAACACCTCGTCAAATTCTCTAAATAAACTGAATATCTCTGAAGAGTCTTTGGCTTCCTTAAGGAAATTACAGAAATTCTGTTGTTGAGTTGCTCGGGCTATCCGTTTTAATGCTTGAAGATTTGATTCAGGGTCATCAACAGGTGCAAGTATAAGAAATACAAGATGAACCAATCCGCCGTCTATAGCATTAAAATCTATACCCTCTGGTGAACGTCCAAAGGCGCCCATAACCGACTTGATTCCCTCTATTTTGGCATGAGGCACAGCAATGCTATTCCCGATACCGGTGGAGCCGATTTTCTCTCTTTTCATCAGCATATCCACTACTTCGTCCACCTTTATTTTTTCAGATTTGTATGTGGTTTTAAGTGTTTCAACCAGTTCAATAATAACGGCTTTCTTATCCGTACCATTTAATTTTTTGATGATTGACGACTTAGGAATGAAATCAGTTATCTTCATTTTTAATATTCTCCTTTTACTGGCTGTTAGACCGTAGGTCGTTACAGCCAGTTATCCCGTCCCGAAAGCATTCGGGACGGGATTATGTCCTGATTACCTATTTCCCTGACTCAAGCCGTTCTCCAAAATATTCACTAAGAGCATTAGTCTTTATGATTTTATCCTTAGTTTTATGGTAGTCATAAGACAACCTGCAATAAGTTATTTTATTATTATCAAATATTACATAACAACTTCTCTTGTCACCATCGCGTGGCTGCCCTACTGAGCCGACATTAATAATATATTTATTACTATCTTCAAACTCAAAGGAGTAATTAAAATCTGACGGTTTAAGGAAGCGGTAGTCTTGGGTTATAATCCCTGGTTGATGGGTGTGTCCCACGAAACAGAGACGGGGAAACATTTCAAAAATATGCTGTAGTTTCCTATGAGCCCCTTCCAAGTTTGGTTCAATATCACTCTCAACAATATATTCTGTAGTGGGGTCGCGGGGAGAACCGTGGACATATAATACATCACGGTCAAGGTATGTTGTCGGCAGGTTAGTAATAAAATCCCATCTGCTCTTTGTCCCGCCGGAACTGAACCAATGCGGTTTAAGTTGTTTTATTGTCCATTCCATAGCATCTCTGGCGTGAGGAGTAAATCCTATAGCCCCCTGTAATAAAGACTCATCATGATTTCCCATTATTACTATCTTACAATTCCGCACCAGATTCAGACATTCCACAGGGTCGGCAGCATATCCGACAATATCACCCAGACATATTATATCGCTAATCCCTTTTTTCTTGATGTCATCCAATACTGTGGTGAGGGCTTCCAGATTGGAGTGAATATCTGATATTAAAGCAATCATATTTATTGTCCTTTCTCCATAATACGCTTCAAGTCATCTGGGTCAGAGGTATATGTCATTGCCGTATCGTAGGTAATCTTCCGTTCTTTATACAACTCACTCAATGCCTGGTTCATTGTTTTCATCCCAAGTTTCCCGCCTGTTTGTATTACGGAATATATCTGGTGAACTTTATTATCCCTGATGAGAGAACGGACAGCCGGCGTCGCTATCATAATTTCAACCGCCAGAACCCTTCCCTTCCCTTCTGCGCGTGGAAGCAGTTGCTGGCTGAAGACCGCCTGAAGGGTGAACGATAATTGCGTTCTAACCTGTTGTTGTTGATGAGACGGGAATATATCAATAATTCGGTTTATCGTCTGGGCACAATCTGAAGTATGAAGAGTTCCAAACACAAGGTGTCCTGTTTCAGAAATCGTCAGTGCCGCCTCGGTTGTTTCCAAATCTCTCATCTCCCCTATCAACACCACATCCGGGTCCTGTCTTAACGCCCTCCTTAATGCCTTCGAGAAATCCTGCGTATCACTACCCACTTCACGATGATTTACTATGCAACTCTTGTGTTTATGTATAAATTCAACCGGGTCTTCTACAGTAAGTATATGTCCCTTATAAGTAGAATTAATAAAGTCAATCATTGAAGCAAGAGTTGTTGATTTCCCGCTGCCGGTGGCTCCGGTTACTAACACCAATCCCTTCAGTGTATTACACAAATCCTCGCAGATTTTACGAGCCAATCCCAATTGCTCAAAGGTCTTTATCTGATATGGAATTAATCTCAGCACCGCCCCTACTGCGCCTCGTTGCCTGAATACATTCGTCCTGAACCGTCCTACACCTTCTATCCCGAACGACATATCCAATTCCAACTCTTTCTCAAACTTAGCAATTTGATTGGCATTCAATATCCCATAAATCATTTTTTGTGTATCATCGGGAGTCATAACTTCATTTTCTGTATTTACCAACTGACCATCTACTCTTATCCGCGGTGGAATCCCTACGGTAATATGTAAATCAGACCCGCCCTTTTTCACCAACAACATCAATAGTTCTTCTAAAGAAACCATTTATTCCTCCTCTTAGAGCCAGTTCGGAGTCCTCCCGAAAGCTTTCGGGAGGATAAACTCCGCGACTTACGACCGAAGGGAGTCCCGTTAGGGACTGGCTCTTATCCCGACCTGCCTGCCTGCCGGCTAATGGCAGTAACTTAAGGTGAAAAATCGTGCTTTTTGTCATTCTGAGCGGAGCGAAGAATCTCATTCCAAGCACAAAATGAGACCCTTCGCTTCGCTCAGGGTGACGATTGGGGGCTTAAGTTACTGCCATTAGCCTGCGGTAGGCAGGTCGGGATAAGAGCCAGTAATCCCGATAAATCGGGAGTCTAACTGGCTCTAACCCTTCGTTCCAGTAGGGCTCAGGATAAGAGCCAGTAAGTCGCTACGCTCCTAACTGGCTCTAA
>JASEHY010000179.1 GCA_030018555.1 Planctomycetota bacterium | reverse complement strand
TTGCCACGAGCCCCTTCGGGGCTCTCGCAATGACAAAAGAGGGGTTTGTCAACAGCCGCAACTTATAACTACTCCAGTATTTTTATCCTTTAATCACGCCAAGCGGCTTAAATTTCGCCACTTTCTTACTGATACCAGCCAGTTCCATCACCTCAACCACTTCAGAGACATCCTTGTATGCCGAAGGCATCTCTTCAGCCATAGAGTCGTGAGATTTGGTCATCACGAGAACCCCCATTGACTCCATTTCCTGATAGAGGTTTTTACCTTTGCTTTTCTTTATCATTGCCGTGCGGCTCGCGACCCTGCCTGCCCCGTGGCAGGTGCTACCAAAGGTATTCTTCATCGCCTCATCAGTGCCGACACAGAGAAACGAGGAGCGTCCCATATCTCCCGGCACCAGCACCGGCTGACCGATTTTCTGATAATCCTTTGGGACCGCGGGATGATTTGGTGGAAACGCCCTCGTCGCACCCTTACGGTGGACACAGACCTTTGTTTTATTACCCTCAATTAGATGTTCTTCTATTTTAGCAATATTATGGCAGACATCATAAATAAGTTCGGCACCCAATTCTTTTGGACTTGTCTGCAGAGACCTCATCAAAGACTCTCTGGTAAGGTGCATAATGACCTGACGATTGACCCAGGCATAATTAGCGGCGCAAGCCATCGCAGAGAGATATTCTTTACCTTCCGGCGAATTAACAGGGGCGCAGGCAAGTTGGCGGTCAAGCAACTTAATCCCGTATTTCTCTGATGCCCTCAATAATCTCCGCACATAATCATCACATATCTGATAGCCCAGCCCGCGCGAGCCGGAATGTATCTGGATAACAATACTATCTGCCGCTATCCCGAAAACAGAGGCGATTTCAGGACGATATATCTCTACTACTTTATCTATCTCAAGAAAATGGTTGCCTGAGCCGAGTGTTCCGACCTGAGACAGTCCCCGCTTTATTGCGGTATCACTCAGGATAGAAGGGTCTGCATCGGTCAGGACACCATTATCTTCAATATGCTCAAGGTCTTCTTTAGAGCCATACCCTTTTCCTACAGCCCATCTGGCGCCTTCGGTCAGGAGCCGACGCTCCTCATCGCGAGAAATTGTTGCAATAGCGCCTGATGAGCCCACCCCTGAAGGAACGGTATGATAAAGATGAGAGAGGACATCCTTAAGTTTCGGGAGGACATCTTTGAGTGAGAGAGCAGTTCTCATCATTCGCACACCGCAATTTATATCATAACCTACTCCGCCGGGAGAAATCACACCGCCTTTTTCAATATCAAATGCCGCGACACCGCCGATGGGAAATCCATAGCCCCAGTGAATATCAGGCATCGCCAGTGAATAACCCACTATCCCGGGCAGACAGGCAACATTCGCAACCTGTTCAGGACTCTTATCCTCGCCGACCGCATCTAATAGTTTTTTAGAAGCATAGATTCTGCCCGGAACATTCATCCCGTCCTTAGTATGTTTTGGTATTTCCCAGAGATAATCAGTAATCTTTTCTAATTGCATATTGGTTAAGGTATTCCGTAGTCCCGCAAGGCGGGACGTAGGATACTTTGTATATTACAACAAAATACGTTTTAAGTCAAGAAAACTTCGTCGGAATAACCTCTACCACAAAGACACAAAGAAATACAAGAAAACTTCGTAACCACGAATAGACACGAATACACACGAAATGGATTTATAGTAGGTATTAACCAAAAGTTGTCATAGAGTAACACACCCCTACCCCTCTCAAGAGGGGATTTCCCCAAAAGTCCCCTCTACCCGTTCCGCCCGTACGGGCGTCAGGATTCGTGGAGTCAAGAGGGGATAAGGGGTGTGTTATTTCCTATTATGAAACACAAGTCACAAGTATGACAACTTTTGACCAATAACCACTATATGGTATTTTTTATAGTCTGCTCCAGCCGATGTGCCAGTAATTTTATCTTTCTTTTGCTCTCGCCTTCTATCATAATCCGCAGTAGCGACTCGGTGCCAGAGTATCTTATCACTAACCTGCCTTTATCAGATAGAGACCTTTCTACTTCCCGAATCTTCTTCTGAAGTGGCTTAATGTTTTCTAATGGCGGTTTTGATTTGACCGGCACATTTACGATTATCTGCGGGTATTTTACCAGTCCTTTTGAGAGTTCGTTTAGAGATTTATCTTGCTCTATCATTATCTTTAAGACCATCAGGGCGGTTACTACGCCATCACCATTTTTGGAATAGTCCGAAAAGATAATATGTCCGGATGGCTCGCCACCTAAGGAAAAACCGCCTTTTAACATTTTCTCAAGGACATATCTATCGCCGACAGGTGTGCGGACAAGTTTAATCTGGTGTTGAGCGAGGGTGTTCTCTAAGGCGCTATTAGTCATAATCGTTCCGACGACAGTATTTTTTGAGAGGTGGTTTTTTCCCTTGAGGTATAATGCGCCTGCATAGAGGATAAAATCACCGTCGCGAATAACACCTTCTTCATCCACCATAATGACCCTGTCACCATCACCATCAAAAGAAAGACCCAGATGAGCAGAAGTTTTTCGGACTGCGTTCTTGAGTGTTTCAGGATAAAGGGCACCACAGCGACGATTTATATTCTCGCCCCTGTTGCTATTGTTAATAGATATTACGGTGGCGCCGATTCTCTTAAACACCTCAGGTGCTATTTTATAAAGTGCACCATTAGCACAATCAAGGACTGTTTTTATCCCCTTTGCCCAGTTTGGTTTGAGAGCGTCAATGCTTTTAATCATATGGTTAATATACTCGGTCTGCCCGGTCTGTCGGTTTGCCTGTCTGTCGGTCTGTCGGTCTGCCTGTCTGCCTGTCTGACTGGCCGACCGATTGACTGGCTGACTGGCTGACTGTCTGACCGTAAGATATTTCTCTATCCTATCTTCTACCGCAGAAGATATTTTTAAGCCGGTCTGTGCGAATAGTTTAATGCCGTTATAGTGAGCAGGATTATGAGAAGCAGAAATCATTATACCGATAGAACACCTGTTTTTGTGGGTAAGATAAGCAAGCCCAGGCGTAGAAATGATACCTGCTTTGACAACCTTAACACCGGTGGAGGTCAATGCCCGGGAAAGTATCCTTTCAATCTTTAGACCTGATGGTCTGGTATCGCGTCCGATAATGGCTGTTCTTCTGGAGGAGTCGCCTAATACCTTGCTCCCTATAACCCTGCCCAATTTTATTAAGAAATCAGGAGACAGATACCCTTTTCCGGCGACATCTCTAATACCATCAGTGCCGAATATCTTTGTCATATTTAGAGCAAAGTATCCGTCGACCCCGAGGTGTCTCAGGATGAGAACCCTAACGGCAAAACACGAATTACACGAATACAGCGAATAAAACGAATATTCGTGTAATTCGTATTATTTTTCTTGATTTTATCGGAACATCAGTGTATATTGAGACTGTTGACAAACCTCTCTTTTGTCATTGCGAGAGCCCCGAAGGGGCTCG
>JASEHY010000178.1 GCA_030018555.1 Planctomycetota bacterium | reverse complement strand
AGAAGGGGGGGGGGCGGGTAAGATATTTGACACTACCATACCGGGCGAAAGGAAGCATCGCGGTCATTACCATCCCATTTATAGCACAATCTCTGATATATCCGTTTTATTCAAACGGCTTGGATTTGATGTTGTCTATGGTCCTGAGATAGAGACGCCATATTATAATTTTGAGGCGCTCAATGTTCCGCTTGACCATCCCTCCTGCGATGCCTTTGATACCTTCTATCTGGCAGAAACTGCGTCTCAGGGGGTCGCCCCTATCCCGAATGAAGATGCCCAAGAAGAACTGTTTCGGGATCCCGTAGGGACGGGACAAGCAAAATGGCTCTTGCGCAGTCATACTTCACCAGTCCAGATAAGAACAATGGAAAAGATAAAACCGCCGGTGCGGATTATTGTGCCCGGTAAGGTCTTCAGACCCGATACTCCCTCACCTTCCAGATTCCCGATGTTCCATCAGGTAGAAGGATTGATGGTTGATGTAAATATAACATTCTCTCATCTCAAAGGTGTTCTGGATATATTCTGCAAAGAGATGTTTGGTAAAGAGACGCTCACCCGTTTCAGGCCTTCATTTTTCCCTTTCACCGAGCCGAGTGTAGAGGTGGATATCTCCTGTGTTATCTGCGCTGGTCGCGGTATTACAAGTTCAGGCGGGAATTGTTCTGTCTGTCGTGGTTCGGGATGGCTGGAGATTCTCGGATGCGGAATGGTGCATCCTAATGTCTTTCGGCATGTCAAATATGATTCCGAAAAATATACAGGGTTTGCCTTCGGGATGGGCGTAGAGCGGATTGCAATGCTTAAATACCGAATAGATGACTTACGGCTATTCACTGAGAACCATCTCAGTTTCCTGAGGCAGTTTTAGAGCCAGTTTGAGCGGAGCGAATTACTGGCTCTTATCCCGATGAGCGAAGCGACATCGGGGTTAGCCACACATTCGCTTCGCTCAGTGCAAGCAGATTACACAGATGTCATTCCCACGAAAGTGGGAATCCAGAATAATGAAAAT
This sequence comes from Planctomycetota bacterium, assembly GCA_030018555.1. GTDB lineage: Bacteria > Planctomycetota > MHYJ01 > JACQXL01 > JACQXL01 > Yes70-35. The sequence continues at coordinate 2,477 of JASEHY010000178.1, read as the reverse complement.
ATCATATTCTCTATTAAAACAATATTATCCTATCTTCATCCCACCGAAAAGGTTAGCAGAGATTCTTACCAATCACGGGATACATGTGGAAAACCTTGAGGAGCGAGGTGATGATGCCTTATTTGAATTTGAAATCACTGCGAACAGACAGGATTGTCTCTCGTTTATTGGAATTGCCCGTGAGGTAGCACTGTTGACCGGAGCAAAGGTTAAACGTAATTCGCAATTCGCCCCGACGGGCGGGCGTTTAAGTCCCGCAATTCGCCCCGACGGGCGGGCGTTTAAGTCCCGCAATTCGCAATTAAAGGGGCGCTCTACGCCCTTCATCCAGATTAAAGACCCCAAACTCTGCCCGATTTATATCGGACGAATTATCAGAGATGTTAAAGTCGGACCATCGCCTGAGTGGTTGTGCTCGGCTCTGGAATCAATCGGTCTTCGCTCTATTAATAATGTCGTAGATATTACTAATTTTGTAATGATGGAGACAGGTCAGCCCCTGCATGCCTTTGACCTTGATAAATTAGATGGGCATAAGATAATTGTTCGCAACGTTTGTAAAGGCGAAAAGATTATGACAATAGACGGCAAAACCTATGAACTGTCTGCCCAAACTTTGGTTATTGCAGATGCGAGGAGACCCGTTGCGATTGCAGGTATAATGGGCGGTAAAGATACAGAAGTAACCTCGGCGACCAAGAACATCCTTTTAGAAAGCGCTCTGTTTGAAGGCACAAATATCAGACGCTCCTCAAGACATCTTAAATTGTCATCAGATTCATCCTACAGATTTGAGCGAGCCGTTGACCCGAAAGGTGTTGAAAATGCCTCCAGAAGGGCAACCGAACTGATTCTCCAATTTGCCTCAGGGTCACTAACCGATTATCAATCATTAGATTATCTTAAATATAAAGAGAAGAGAATCTCGCTCAGGTTGGAAAGAATTAGCCGTGTTCTCGGGATAACTATTCCTCTACCCGAGATAAAACGGATCCTCAGAGGATTAGGTTTTGGACTACTATCAGGAGGGAAAACCTTACGCGTAGTTGTCCCGTCATTCAGGCAGGATGTCTCTGGAGAGATAGACATTATTGAAGAACTCGCCCGCGTCTGGGGATATGAGCGGATTCCGACAGAAGCGCCTTGTATTCCTTTGAGGGTAGCACAAGAAGACAAGCAGGGCGAGGTAATGAATATAGCCCGTAAGACCCTTGTGGAATCGGGCTATAATGAAGTATTGACCAACAGTTTCTGGGATAAGAGCAATATTATGGAGCCACAAAATCTTATAGGGCTTCTCGACCCTGAAAGCACAACTGACCGCTTCCTGAGAAATAATCTCTCAAGAGGCCTTCTGGAAACATTCAATCTCAACGAGAACTATCTCCACTCGGAACCGCAGAATATAATTAAACTCTTTGAAATCAGTAAAACCTATCATAAAGATAATAAAGAATATCTCACGTTGGGTGTCCTGGATAATACCGGTTTCTATTCACTCAAAGGCACTATCAGAGATTTATTTAACGCTTTGGGATTAACAGAATGCATCTCTTATAGATTCGCTACGCTCACTACAAGTGGTGATTCAAGTCAAACGCTAATGAAAATCCTCCAAGATAAAATGTCTTATCCTTCCGGTATAAAGAATATTATGGTAATTAACATCAACGATATTGCTGCAGGTTATCTTGGTGTCGTATCAGAACAGATAGCACTCTCGGAAATAGATTTTGAGGCGATTATCCAATATGCCAATCTGTCCAAACAATATATGCCATTCATAAGATTACCGGCAATAAAAAGAGATATTGCCATTGTCGTTCCTGAGAAAACAAGATGGGATGAGATAGAAAAGGTCTGTAAAGAAGCGGTTTCATCATCTACCACAGATTTCACAGAATCTAAGGATGTGCCTCTTGAAAGTCTGGAGTTCTTTGACCTCTATCGTGGCAAGCAGGTTCCAGAAGGGCATAAGAGCATCGCATTCTCGTTAACATTCCGTCATCCTGAGAAAACCCTTTCCGGCGAAGCAGTAGATGAAGTGATAAAAAAGGTTGTTTCGGCATTAGAGCAGAATATCCACGCCTCACTTCGGACCAGCAAGTAGGAACAGAGTTTATCCTATCCGTCGCTACTCCGTCCCGATATATCGGGATGGAATAGCGTAGGATAGCCTGTCCGTCCTTAAATGTCAAGAAAACTTAGTCCCTGACCCACTGGGTCACCCGGTGGGTGGCGAGCGCTTTATTAGAAGCAGAGAAGCGGATGATTCTGATCAGAGGATATCGGGCGTTACCAATTCTTATAGATTCGCGGAGTTTATCCTGTCCCTCTCCCTCACGGGATGGTGGCTACCAAGGAACGAAGGGCTCACTACAAGTAAATAATCTTAAAAACATTGACAGGGAAAAGGAGATTGCTTAATATATGGCTAATCTAATTTCAACTAAACGCGGGATAACTTCCGGGGGTGG
>JASEHY010000177.1 GCA_030018555.1 Planctomycetota bacterium | reverse complement strand
AACGGGGTGAATGTCTTTGTGCCTTTGTGGCAAATCAATCCCCGTTTTCACGGGGACAGGACCTCGTCAATAGTGCCGACCATATAGAATGCCTGTTCTGGTTTCTTGTCGTGCCTGCCTTCCATAATCTCCTTAAAGCCCCTGATGGTCTCTTTTAGAGAGACATATTTGCCTGGTGTTCCGGTGAATACTTCTGCGACATGGAATGGCTGCGATAGGAATCGCTGAATCCTTCTGGCACGGGCAACGACAAGTTTATCTTCATCAGAGAGTTCTTCCATACCTAATATCGCGATAATGTCCTGGAGGTCTTTGTAGCGCTGGAGAATTCGCTGGACTTCTCTGGCTACACTGTAGTGTTCCCTGCCGATAATCCGTTCGTCAAGGATTCTTGAGGTTGAGTCAAGCGGGTCAACTGCCGGGTAGATACCAAGTTCCGCAATCTGTCTGGATAGAACCGTGGTGGCGTCAAGGTGTGCGAAGGTCGTGGCAGGCGCCGGGTCAGTCAGGTCATCAGCCGGGACATAGATTGCCTGAATAGAAGTAATAGAGCCACGTTTGGTTGAGGTAATCCGCTCCTGCAGTTCTGCCATCTCGCTTGCTAATGTCGGCTGGTATCCGACTGCGGAAGGCATCCTGCCCAGGAGTGCTGAAACCTCAGAGCCGGCTTGAACAAATCTAAAGATGTTATCAATAAAGAGCAGAACATCCTGTCCTTCCTGGTCGCGGAAGTATTCAGCCATAGTTAGTGCTGTTAATCCAACTCTGAGACGGGCGCCGGGCGGTTCGTTCATCTGACCGAATACGAGGGTAGTTTTGGCTAAAACGTCGGAACGTTGCATCTCAAGATAGAGGTCATTGCCTTCGCGTGTGCGTTCGCCCACACCACCAAATACTGAGAAACCGCCGTGCTCGGTAGCGATATTTCTAATCAGTTCCATAATGAGAACGGTCTTGCCGACACCAGCACCACCGAATAGACCAACCTTTCCACCTCTGGCATAAGGGGCAAGGAGGTCTATCACCTTTAGCCCTGTTTCAAATACTTCTGTCGTGGTTGATTGTTCTAATAATGAAGGGGCGTGACGATGAATAGGATAAAAGTCCTTGCTTTTTATTTCGCCGAGGTTATCAAGGGGTCTGCCCAGGAGGTCTATAAGCCGTCCGAGTGTTGGTCTGCCGACCGGCACGGTTATGACCGAGCCCGTATCTATAACAGGCATCCCTCTTACCAAACCATCTGTAGAAGCGAGGGCTATTGTTCGGACCGTATTGTTGCCTGAATGTTGTGCGACTTCTAAGACCAGGTCTATCCGCGGGTGATCCTGCTTAATAGTTAAGGCGTTGTGGATTGACGGCAATTGTCCTTCTGGAAAATAGACATCAACTACAGGACCAATGACCTGAAGAACTTTACCCTGGTTGGAATTGATAGGCATATATTTACTCCTTCTAATTAGTATACAGAATACAGGATACAGAACACAGGGAATTAGTAATTAAGTGTCAAGATTAATAATCATCCGCGTTAGCATTTTTGATATTTCATCAGCCAGTTTATCTAAATCTTCTGATTGTACGAGATAGCCAAGGTCTTTAGAAAGAATCAGATAATATCTCAACTCTTCTAATGACGCCTGAGCGATATTATAGAAATTAATCTTATCTCGTATTCCTCTTTTCTTAAAACCCTCCACAATATTGGCTGGGACAGAAACCGCAGCACGTCTCATCTGAGAGATTAAACCAAAGATTTCTGCTTTAGGAAACTCCTTGGTAATCCTGTATATATTCAGAACAAGTTGATGGCTTTTTTGCCACACTATTAATTGCCTGAAACTCTCCAGTTTTTCCATAACTGCTTCCTTTATATTCTTCTGTATCCTGTATCCTGTGTTCTATATCCTGTATCCTGTATTCTGTATTCCGTGTTCTATCTTTCGCCGCTACCTCAGTCCTTCTGCTCCGCCCACGATGTCCAATAGTTCTTTTGTAATATGGGCCTGGCGGGCTTTATTGAATGAGAGGGTTAATTCATCTATGACCTCACCTGCATTCCTTGTGGCATTACGCATTGCCATCATCCGTGCTGAATGCTCGCTGGAATATGCCTCTAAAAGCGCTCTGTAAAAGACCACTTCTAAATAGCGAGGGAGGAGAATGTCTAATAGTTCTGCCGGCTCTGGCTCATAGAGATAGTCCGCCCATACGATTTCGGATTTCGGATTTCGGATTTCGGATTGGAGTTTATCCCGTAGGGGCAATTCGCCATCCGCAATTCGCAATTCGCCATTGGCAAGCGGCAGGAATCTCTGGACCTTGGGCCGGTTAATCATCGGATTAACGAATTCGCTATAGACCAGCCAGACCTCGCTCAACAAGTCGTTTTCGTAGTCATTGATGATGGGCGTGATTATCTCATTTGCCAGCGAGATATTTATATCGCCCGGGGTGGTCTTGATATCCCGCATCTTAATCTCCCGCTTTCTGGCAAAGTCCTGCATTTTCTTGCCGATGGGCAGGATTTCTATGGTTTTCTCGGTTTCTATGGAAGTAATGAACTTGGCCAGTGCCTTGACCATATTGGTATTATAACCGCCACAGAGTCCTTTGGTGGAAGAAACCGCAATGATGCACATCGCGCCTTTTTTAGCCACGGGGGTTGGTAATACCTCGTCTCTCGCCTCTTTTATAAACGGGTGCTTGAACCCGATATCCTTAAGATTGGACAGAAGGTTCTCGGTCATACTCTTTAGTTTAGACGAAAAAGGCCTGATGGCGGAAAGTTTAGCCCAGACCCGCTTGAACTTGGCGGCAGAGACCATCTCCATCGCACGGGTTATCTTCTTGATGTTCTGGACACTTCTTATCTTACGTTTTATCTTGCGGGTGCTTAACATAAATAGTAGTTGATAAGTAAATAAGTTTATAAGTTGATAAGTGCGGAAATAACTTATCAATCTATATCTTGTTCGCCTAACTGGGTTTCTGGCGTTCTAAATAGCCAATGTAGCCGTTCAGGGTTCTTTCTACTTCCCTGCCTTGTTCATATAGTTTATCAAAAGATTGCTGGTTGATGTATTTCTCATCCAATGCTGTATAAAGATGGTCTAATACTTCGTTTATTGAACCTCGTGAGATACGGCAAAACTGGATATTTTCCTGGTAGTAGTAACGGCCGTGTCCTTCAGCAATATTTGCGGTTATAGATATGGCTGCACGGCGAATCTGCGATGTCAAATTATATTGCTCAGATTTAGGGAGTAATTTACTAACTTGATATGTTGCCTTTCTAAATTCTCGTCCCAACTGCCAGGTCTTTAAGTCCTCAAACCGTTTATACATAGTCCGACCCCCTTAGTTATAAGATAATCAGGTTGATAGATTGATAACGGTCATTCCTTATCAACTTATCATCTTATTTACTTATCATCTTTACTGTACTCTTCCACCGCCTTCTTAAGGTGTTCTATGGTCTCTTGAGAAAGTTTTCTGGTTCTCTTGATGGATTCAATAATGCCTG
>JASEHY010000176.1 GCA_030018555.1 Planctomycetota bacterium | reverse complement strand
CTGGGCTATTCATTTGGGTTACCTGACGCCATTTTTCTAAAATCCAATATTCACCACAGAAAGTGCAGAGGACGCAAAGCCCGTACGGGTTCCTCTCTGCGAACTCGGAGTTTACCCTGAGCAAAGCGAAGGGTCTTTGCGGTGAATACTCTGGATTCCCGTTTTCACGGGAATGACATCTGTGTAATCTGTAGCTTCATTCCGCTCCCACTGGGCTACCTCTGGCAGTCGGCGGAAAACACCTGTCCCGCAACTATGGTATATACTGCCTTACCTTTGACCTTCCATCCGCCAAAGGGACAGTTGCGACTCTTGGATTTGAATTTAGCAGGGTCAATCGTCCATTCCTTATTCAGGTCTATGATGGTAATATCCGCATCGCTACCAACAGAAAGTGTGCCTTTAGGTATGCCCAGTATCCTTGCAGGATTAATAGTTAATGATGCGATGAGTTGATTGAGAGTGATAACCTTCCCGCTAAGGCGGGATGGGAAAGGAATAGTATTGTTGGACCCCTTTTTAGCCACAAGTTCGCTCAAGACCACCCCTAATAATGACTCCATTCCAATCATTCCAAATGGTGCGATATTGAATTCCACATCCTTTTCTTCTTCAGAGTGAGGGGCATGGTCTGATGCGATAGCGTCAATAGTGCCATCTGCCAACCCTTCTCTCAAAGCCAGAACATCAGCCCTTGTTCTCAGAGGCGGATTCACCTTATAGTTTGTATCAAACTGGCTTGTTTTAACATACTCATCAGTCAGAATAAGATGATGAGGCGTAACCTCTGCGGTAACCCTGACACCATCCTTTTTTGCCTGACGGATTAATTCAACCGCATTTTTGGTGGTGATATGGGCGATATGAAGTCTACCGCCGGTCATTCTTGCCAGAGTGATATCGCGATAGACCATTATTTCTTCAGAGACCGCAGGCATACCGACAAGTCCGAGTGATACCGAGACAGTACCTTCATTCATCACGCCATCACGCGCCAAATCTATATCCTCGCAGTGGTCAATGATGGGCTTATCAAACATCTTGCTGTATTCCAGAGCCCGTCGCATAACCTCTGTGCTTTTTATTGGGTCGCCGTCATCAGAGAAGCCGATTGCACCGCCGCGGAACAATTGACCCATTTCTGATAGTTCTTCGCCTTTTCTGCCTTTGGTAACTGCGCCGATAGGGAAGACATTGGCTTTGCCGGCGCGCTTTGCCTGCAGATAGACAAACTCAGCCGATGCCTCGTTATCTATCGCAGGGTCTGTATTAGGCATACACGCTACCGAAGTGAACCCGCCATCTATCGCAGCAGATGCCCCTGAAGCAACGGTTTCCTCATCTTCCTTGCCGGGCTCCCGCAGATGCACATGCATATCTATCAGACCCGGTGTTACAATCAAACCCTTGGCATCTATGACCATGTCCGACTTTGGAGACGAAGTGCCAACTGATTTGATTTTACCATCCTGGACAAAGACATTGGTGACCTTATCAATCTTATTAGCCGTGTCAATCACCCTGCCGTTTTTGATTAGTAAAGTTGACATAATTACATTTTATTAACCTAATCAGTTTCTTTGTATCTTCCAATGCCTTTTTTATTTCCTTTCCTGAAGGCGCTATTTCATCAAAGAAAGGGTAACGTTCCGAAGTGTAATATTCGGTTACCCGCTCGCAGAGAATCCTGAAGCCGACAAACTTAGGGTTATATTCATTGGCGTAATTAAGGAGTTTAGGTAAATCGTGGATGTATTCCAATTTCCATCCCTTTGAAAGAAGATATGACTTGAGATATTTTTCTATTGCCTGCTGAAGGTGAAACCCGGCGCCAGCCGTATCCTTAACGGAAAGTAAGACGCCTACTCTTTTCAGGTCTTTTTGGGCCTTTGCCATCCAATCCTTGGGATACAGTGACCCCTTTTTATTTGGCATACAATACTTTTCCTTTATTGATTATTTCCTTAACGAACTGGTCACCGATTTGCAACCGCCGATTAAGTTCTCTGGGAGTCAACACAATAGGCGAAAAAGCCGGATAAGAAGAATCCCTGATATCGGCAATCCGGCGGACCCTGACCCGGCGGTCAATATGTCGCTCAGATGTATCCTTGATTATTAAAAGGTCAATATCGCTGTTTCGGTCAGGATGACCGTAAGCAAAAGAACCGTAAAGAATAATCTTTTTTGGTGTGTACCCTTTCTTTATTTTTTCCACTATATCCCAGAATTTAGGTTCTAACTTTTTCATAATCAATATCTATTCTGTTTCTTCTGCTTTCGGCTGTCCTGAAACCAGATAGAGCACAGCCATTCTGACCGCAAGACCGTTAGCAACCTGACGAAGAATGACGCTTTTTTCTCCATCTGCGACTTCGGGAGTAATTTCCACTCCGCGGTTAATTGGTCCCGGATGCATAATCATCACATCCTTTTTTGCCCTTTTGAGACGCTCTGAGTTTATCCCGAAGAGCCGTGCATATTCACGAACCGTCGGGAAGAATTTGCTCCGCTGCCGCTCTAACTGGATTCTTAATATATTTATAACATCAACCTCAGGAATAACCTCATCTAAATTATAAGCGATTTTTACTCCTAAATCCGCTATTTGCAGTGGAATGAGTGTAGGCGGCCCGACCGCAATTACCTCGGCGCCCAATTTGGTCAATCCCCAGATATTACTCCTGGCGACCCTGCTATGAAGAATATCGCCGACTACTGCAACTTTAAGCCCTTTAATCCTTCCTTTAGTTTCTCTGATAGTAAATATATCAAGCAGTCCCTGTGAGGGGTGTTCATGGGAGCCATCACCGGCATTAATCACACTGGCGTCAATAATACGAGACAATATATGAGGTGCACCGGGACAGGTATGCCTTATGATGACAATATCAATACCCATTGCCTCAATGTTACGGGCGGTATCCTTGAGGGTCTCGCCTTTGGAGAGGGAACTTGTGGACGGCGAAAAATCTGTTACATCAGCAGAAAGCCGTTTTGCCGCAAGCGAGAATGACATCCTGGTGCGAGTGCTCGGCTCAATAAACATATTAACCACAACCTTACCACGTAGTGTCGGAACCTTCTTGATATTACGAGTTGAGATTTCCTTGAACGATTCCGCAGTATCAAGAATATGAGTTATCTCTTCAGCAGTGAGATATTCCAAACCTAAAAGGTGTTTATGCTTCCACATTATTTTATTAGTGCGACTTTGATGGCGCATCTGGCGCCAGAATTAGTCGCACTTATCCCGATGGCGCCAACGGCGCCAGAGGGATTATCACCACTCATATGATTCTACGACAACTTTCCTGCCTGCCGGCAGGCAGGCTGGTAAGAACAACCTCATCTTTTCCTTCAAGTTCCTTCACCTTTACTATAACGATTTCATCCCTTTTGGTCTTTACACTTTTGCCGAGGTAATCAGCACCAATAGGCAGTTCTCTATGCCCCCTGTCAATAAGAACCGCCAATTGTATCTTTCTCGGCCTGCCGAACTCCGCTAATTCGGTCAGTGCCGCCCTTGTTGTCCTG